>NZ_JBVHLF010000046.1:55400-65477 GCF_055559155.1 Kitasatospora sp. NPDC024654 | reverse complement strand
TGGCGTTGACTTTTGGCACGCTGTTGAGTTCTCAAGGAACGGACACTTCCTTCAGACCGCTCTCGCAGGCCCTCCGGGCGTTTCGTTCTTTCGTGGTCTCAGCATATCAGACAGATTTCGTTTCGGTTTCACCGGAACTTCGTCGGGTCGTTGCGCTGGGTTCACCATCGCCTCGCGGCGACTCGAGCAACCATAGCCGGTTCCGGCCGGTCCGCCTAATCGAGGATGGTGCGGCCTCGACCGGGTGTCCGAGGGGAGCGGCGCCTCCGGCACGCCGGGGGCGATCGTCCGAACCACCCGTATGCCGTAGAGTGCGGCGCGTCAACCAAGAGGACTAGACCACTTGGGATCCGAGGGGCACGACCGACCGGCGGATGCCTCGCCCTTCTGTCACAAGATGTCCGTAGTTGTCATGATTTAGGCTTCTGTCGACCCCATCCCGCCGCTGTCTGCGGCTGCTCGCTGTGCTCCGCACCTGGGAGGCTCCACCATGACCACTGTGACGTCGCCGCTCACCGGCCGCGCCATCGGGCTCGCCGCCGTGCCCGACCCCGTCTTCTCCGGCGCGATGGTCGGCCCCGGCACCGCCATCGACCCGGTGCGCGAGCCCACCGTGGCTGTCGCGCCGGTGGACGGCCTGGTCGTCTCCATGCACCCGCACGCGTTCGTGGTGGTCGACGAGGAGGGGCACGGCGTGCTGACTCACCTCGGGATCGACACCGTGCAGCTCAACGGCGAGGGCTTCGAGCTGCTGGTGAAGAAGGGTGACGAGGTCAAGCGCGGGCAGGCGGTGGTCCAGTGGAACCCGGCCGCGGTCGAGGCCGCCGGCAAGTCCCCGATCTCGCCGATCGTCGCGCTGGAGGCCACCACGGACGCGCTCGGCGCCGTCGTCGAGGCCGGCGAGGTGGCCAGCGGCGACGCGCTCTTCTCCTGGCAGTGAGCCGCCCCGCGGAAACGCGGACAGCGAGCCGTCCCCCGTGCTCCGGTGGGACGGTTCGGCACGCCCGGGCCGCCCCGCGGCCGCCCACGGACGCAGGTGAAAGGAATTGAAGGACATGGAGAACACGCTGCGCGGCGTGGGCGTCAGCCACGGGGTCGCGGTCGGCCAGGTGCGGCACATGGGGACCGCCGTACTGGAGCCGCCGGCCACCCAGACCCCTGCCGAGGACGCGCCGCGCGAGCAGGCCCGGGCCCGGCAGGCCGTCGACGCGGTGGCCGCCGACCTGATCGCCCGCGGCAACCTGGCCGGCGGCGAGGCTCAGCACGTGCTGGAGGCCCAGGCGCTGATGGCGCAGGACCCCGAGCTGATGGCGGACGTGGAGCGCCGGATCGCCGTGGGCAGCAGTGCCGAGCGGGCCGTCTACGACGCGTTCGCCGCCTACCGGGCGCTGCTGGCCTCGGCCGGTGAGTACCTGGCCGGCCGGGTGGCCGACCTGGACGACGTGCGCAACCGGATCGTGGCCCGGTTGCTGGGCGTGCCGATGCCGGGCGTGCCGGACAGCGACGAGCCGTACGTGCTCTTCGCGCGGGACCTGGCGCCGGCCGACACCGCGCTGCTGGACCCCACGCTGGTGCTCGGCTTCGTCACCGAGGAGGGCGGACCGACCAGCCACAGCGCCATCCTGGCCCGGGCGATGGGCGTGCCGGCCGTGGTCGCGCTGCCGGGGGCGACCGGGCTGGCCGAGGGCGTCGTGGTGGCGGTCGACGGCAGCACGGGTGAGGTGCTGGTCGACCCGAACGAGCAGACCCAGGCCGAGCTGCGGCGGGTCGCCGCCGAGCGGAGGGCCGCACTGGCCGCCTCGTCGGGTCCGGGTGCCACCTCGGACGGGCACCGGGTGCCGCTGCTCGCCAACGTCGGCGGTCCCGGCGACGTGCCGGCCGCACTGGCGGCCGGGGCCGAGGGCGTCGGGCTGTTCCGCACCGAGTTCCTCTTCCTCGACGACTCCAAGCGGGCGCCGGGTGAGGAGCAGCAGATCGAGGCGTACCGCAAGGTGCTGGAGGCGTTCCCCGAGGGACGCGTGGTGGTGCGGGCTCTGGACGCCGGCGCGGACAAGCCGCTGGAGTTCCTGACCCCGGCCGACGAGCCGAACCCGGCGCTCGGCGTGCGCGGTCTGCGGACCCTGCTGGAGCACCCCGAGGTGCTGGACACCCAGCTGCGGGCGCTGGCCCGGGCGGCCGAGGGGCTGCCGGTGCACCTCGAGGTGATGGCCCCGATGGTGGCCGACCGGGTGGACGCCAAGGCCTTCGCGGAGGCCTGCCGGAAGGCCGGGCTGCGGGCGAAGTACGGCGCGATGGTGGAGATCCCGTCGGCCGCGCTGCGGGCCCGGGCGATCCTGCGGGAGGTCGAGTTCCTCTCGCTGGGAACCAACGACCTGGCCCAGTACACCTTCGCCGCGGACCGCCAGGTCGGTTCGCTGGCTCGGCTGCAGGACCCCTGGCAGCCGGCGCTGCTGGACCTGATCGCGGCCGCCGCCGAGGCGGCGCAGGCCGCCGGCAAGAGCTGCGGGGTCTGTGGCGAGGCGGCCGCCGACCCGCTGCTGGCCTGCGTGCTGACCGGCCTCGGGGTCACCAGCCTCTCCATGGGCGCGGCCTCGATCCCGTACGTGCGGGCCTCGCTGGCGAAGTTCACGCTGGCGCAGTGCCAGCGGGCGGCCGCGGCGGCCCGGGCGACGGACTCCGCCGAGGAGGCGCGGGCCGCGGCGCAGCAGGTGCTCTCCGGGGAGTGAGTGGACGCCGCGAAGGGCGCCCCCGTCGGTGGACGGGGGCGCCCTTCGGCATTCTCGTGGCTACCGGGCGGCCCGGCGGTCGCGGCCGAGCTGCTCGAAGAACCGCAGGTGGTCGAGGTTGTCGACGGAGCCCGGGTTGACGGCCTGGTCGAGCGGGGTGCCGGCGAGCAGGCGCTTGACCGGGACCTCGATCCGCTTGCCGGTGAGGGTGTGCGGCAGGCCGGTGACCGCGACCACCTCGTCCGGGACGTGGCGCGGGGAGAGTTGCTCGCGCAGGGCGCCGCGGATCCGGGCGCGCAGGGCCTCGTCCAGGCTGGCGCCGGGGGCGAGGACCACGAAGAGCGGCATCCAGTAACCACCGCCCGGCTCCTCCAGGCCGATCACCAGGGACTCGGTGATCTCCGGGAGGCGCTCGACGACCTCGTAGATGTCGGAGGAGCCCATCCGGACGCCCTGGCGGTTCAGGGTGGAGTCGGAGCGGCCGTGGATCACCACGGTGCCGCGGGCGGTGACGGTGATCCAGTCGCCGTGGCGCCAGACGCCGGGGAACATGTCGAAGTAGCTGTCGCGGTAGCGGCTGCCGTCGGGGTCGTTCCAGAAGCCGATGGGCATCGAGGGCAGTGGCTTGGTGACGACCAGCTCGCCGACCGCGTCGATCCGCGGGTGGCCCTGGGTGTCCCAGGACTCGACCGCGGCGCCCAGGCAGGGGGCCTGGATCTCGCCGAGGTGGACCGGGAGGGTGGGGACGCCGCCGACGAAGCAGCTGCAGACGTCGGTGCCGCCGCTGACCGACGCCAGCCAGACGTCCGGCTTGACCTCGTCGTAGATCCAGCGGAAGCCGTCGGGCGGGAGCGGTGAACCGGTGGTGCCGATCGCCCGGACCGCGCTCAGGTCGAGGTCGCGGCCGGGGTGCAGCTCGGCCTTGCGGCTGGCGATCACGTAGGCGGCGGAGGTGCCGAGCACGGTGGCGCGGCTGCGGGCGGCGACGGTCCACAGCGCGCCGGTGTCGGGGTGGCCCGGGCTGCCGTCGTAGGTGACCACGGTGGCGCCCACCAGCAGGCCGGCCACCAGGAAGTTCCACATCATCCAGCCGGTGGAGGTGTACCAGAGGAAGCGATCCTCGGGGCCGAGGTCCAGGTGCAGGCCGGCCTGCTTGAGGTGCTCGACCAGGATGCCGCCCTGGCTCTGCACGATGGCCTTGGGCAGGCCGGTGGTGCCGGAGGAGTAGAGCACCCAGAGCGGGTGGTCGAACGGGACCTGCTCGAAGACCGGCTCGGTGTCGGCCGCGATGAGGTCTTCCCAGTGCAGGGCGCCGGCCGGGGCGGGCGAGCCGAGCAGCGGGACATGGACCACCGCGCGCAGCGTGGGGAGTTCGCGGCGCAGTTCGGCGACCACGTCGGTGCGGCCGTGGTCCTTGCCGCCGTAGCGGTAGCCGTCGACGGCGAAGAGGACCACCGGCTCGATCTGCTGGAGGCGGTCGAGCACGCTGCGGGCGCCGAAGTCGGGGGCGCAGGAGGTCCAGATCGCGCCGATCGAGGCGGTGGCGAGCAGGGCGACGATGGCCTGCGGGATGTTGGGGAGGTAGGCGCCGACCCGGTCGCCCGCGCTGACGCCCTGGGCGCGCAGGGCGGCGGCGAGCGAGCCGACCTGGCGGCGCAGCTCGGCCCAGCTGAGGGTGGCGGGGTGGGCGGTGCCGGCCTCGACCGTCGCCTCGTCCAGATGGACGATCGCGGGGCTGTCGGCGTGCGCGGGGTCGGTGCCGAAGCGCAGCGCGTGCTCCGCGTAGTTGAGGTGCGCGCCGGGGAACCAGCGGGTGCCGGGCATCGCGGGAGCGCCCTCGGGTCCGGCGAGGACGGCGCTCTGCGGGGTGCTGAAGCGGACATCGAACCAGCTGGTGACGGCCGTCCAGAAACGGTCGAGGTCCGCGGTGGACCAGGCGTGCAGGGCGGCGTAGCGGGCGGCGGCGGTGGCGTCGTCAGGGGCCGGGGCGAGCGGGGCGGCCGGCGCGCCGTGGTGCTCGGCGGCCCAGGCCTGGAAGGCGACGAGCCGGGTGGCGGCCGCCTCGGCGGGGTCCGGGCGCCAGAGCGGTGCGTCGGGGTGGTCCTGGGGTGGAGTGCTCACGGTAGTGGTCTCCCGGCCGAAGGATGGGGCGGGGCGTCGCGGGTGGCGCGGCGGCCCGTCCGGTGCGTGCTGACGGTGCAAGACCCTGCCACGTGATCGTCGGGTGCGCCAGGGGTGGCAGGGAACGGGCCCGGTGCGCACCCACCCGTCCTGATCGGGTGGGTGCCGGCGAGTGGGCTGGGTGTGGTCAGCCGCGGGTCAGGCGGTCGAGGGCGAGAGCGGCGAGCAGGGCGGCCGCGTCGGCGAGCACGGAGTCGTCGTAGGCCGCCTCCGGTGCGTGGTTGTAGGGGGCGGTGAACGGGTCCCGGTCGGTGGGGCAGGCTCCCACCATCAGGTAGGCGGAGGGGACCAGCTCGCCGATCACCGCGAAGTCCTCGGAGCCCGCGATCGGCCGGGGCATCTCCACGAAGCGTTCGGCGCCCAGGAGTCGACGGGCGGTGTCGGCGGCGAAGGCGGCTTCGGCGGGGTCGTTCACGGTGACCGGGTAGCCCTCGTCGATCACCGCGTCCACGGTGAGGCCGTGGGCCTCGCCCACCCCGCGCACCAGGCGCGGCGCCTCGGCGAGCACCCGGGCGCGAGCCTCGGAGGAGAAGGAGCGGATCGTCGCCTCGAAGACGGCCTCGTCCGGGATCACGTTGCTGGCGGTGCCGGCGTGGAAGCTGCCGACCGTGATCACCACCGGGTCGAAGGCGTCGAACCGCCGGGTGACCATGGCCTGCAGGGCCGTGACGGCCTCGCAGGCGGCGGGGATCGGGTCGAGCGCGAGATGCGGGCTTGAGCCGTGGCCACCGCGGCCGCGCATGGTCACCGTCAGCCGGTCGGCGGCGGCCATGATCGGGCCGGGGCGGGTGGCCACCCAGCCGTTCGGCAACTGGGCCGCGGAGACGTGCAACGCGTAGGCCGCGACCGGGAGTTCGCCGGAGGCGGTCAACACGCCCTCGTCCACCATCAGTTGGGCACCGCCATCGCCCTCCTCGCCGGGTTGGAACATCAGGACGACGGTGCCGGGCAGTTCGGCGCGGCGCTCGGCGAACAGCCGTGCGGCGCCGACCAGGGCCGCGGTGTGCAGGTCGTGGCCGCAGGCGTGCATCACACCGGGCCGTTGGGAGGAGTACGGCAGACCGGTGGCCTCCTGGACGGGGAGGGCGTCCAGGTCGGCGCGGAGCAGCACCGTGGGGCCCGGGCGGTCGCCGCGGAGCACGGCGGTCACCGAGCTCAGGGCCTTGCCGAGGGTCAGCCGGTACGGCAGCCCGTCGAGCGCGGCCAGGACCTTCGCCTGGGTCAGCGGGAGGTCCAGGCCGATCTCGGGCTGCTGGTGCAACTCGCGGCGCAGGATGGCCAGTTCGGGCTGGAGCAGGGCGGCGGACTCGCGCAGGGTGGGCAGCGGGGTGGGCATGGGCGGCAGGCCTCCTCGGGATGGTGTCCTGCGGCCATGCTGGCGGCTCCGGGCGGATCGGGAGCCGGTGCTGCGTGAAACAGGGCGAGATCGCCGAGCTGGAGGGGCGGCGGGAGCGTCAGGCCAGGCGGGGGAGGCGGTCGTGGAACCAGGCCTCGGCGATGCGGGTGTGGAAGGCGAAGGCGAGCGGGGTGGGGAGGTCGATCAGCTGCCAGCCCTCCGTCTCGTCGGTCGGCTTCGAGGGCGGGAGGTCCGCGAGGTCCTGGGCGGGCAGCAGGCCGAAGAGACAGAGGAAGCCGCCGGTGGTGTCGGAGTCGGTACCGACCAGGGTGACCTCCGCGGCGTCGGCCAGGATGCCGGTCTCCTCGCGCAGTTCGCGGACCACGGCCTGCTGCCAGCTCTCGCCGTAGTCGACGTAGCCGCCGGGGAGGGCGAGTTCGCCGTTGCCGGGCTCGATGGTGCGGCGGATCACGACCAGACTGCGGCCGCCGTCAGGCCGGTTGACCGGAAGCAGGACGACCGTCACGGGCAGCGGGTTGCGGTAGCTGATCTCACCGCAGCCCGGGCAGGTCCGCGGCCAGGCCACCGTCCCGGCCGGGTAGGCGGTGCCGCACCAGTGGCAGTGCGCGCCGGGGCCGAACCCGGCGGGACGATCGGCCTCGCGTGTGGTCATGGACGGGATGCTAGCGGCCGGGCCGGCGGCGGGCGCGGCGCCGGTGGGGATCACTCGCCCTCTTCCCGGGTCGGGCGGAGCAGGGCGGGGTGGAGCAACCGGGCATCGCCGGTGCGGTAGTTGCGAGCGCGCGGGCCGCCCTTGCTGCCGCCGCGCTCGGTGGTCGTACCGGTGCTCTCCACGAAGCCGGGGACGGAGAGCACCTTGCGGTGGAAGTTGCCGGCGTGCAACTTCTCGCCCCAGACCGCCTCGTAGACGGCGCGCAGCTCGGGGATGGTGAAGTCGTGGCGGAGGAAGGCGGTGGCGAGCGGGCTGTACTCCAGCTTGGCGCGGGCCCGGTCCAGCGCGTCGGCGAGGATCCGCGCGTGGTCGAAGGCGAGTTGGAGAGGTGGGCCACCGACTCCACCCGCCGCGCCGGGGGCACCCCCGTGGTCCCCGGCGCGGAGGGTGGAGTCGGTGGCCGTGGACGCCGCGGCCGCGTCGGCCGACGGCTGGGTATGCGGCCGGGCGGTGGGGCTGGGGAGCGACAGGGCGGTGACCGAGTGCCAGGCTGCCGCGGAGGCGTCGCTGCCGGCCCGCGGATCCGGGAGGTCGGGGGCGAAGGCGAGGTAGGCGACCGAGACCACGTGCATCCGCGGGTCGCGGTCGGGAGCACCGTAGGTACCGAGCTGCTCCAGATGGATCCGGTCGAGCAGCTCGCCCGGGTCGGCCTCGGCGGCCGTCAGGCCGGTCTCCTCGGCCAGCTCGCGGGCGGCGGCGGCCTCCAGGCCCTCCTGGCCGGCCCGCAGGAAACCACCGGGCAGCGCCCAACACCCCTGGTAGGGCGGGCCGCCGCGCTCGACCAGCAGGACGTGCAGGGCGGACTGGCGGAGGGTCAGGGCCACCACGTCGACCGTCACGGCGACGGGGGCGTAGGCACGCGGATCGTAGGCGGCGAGGAACTCGCTCTCCCCCGGGCGCTCGGCGGACACGGCGGCCGGCTGCTGCTCGGTGGCCATGGCACCTCTCCCCTCTCCTGCCCGGCCCGAACGCCCCGACTGGTTGTTCTCGGCCTGAGAACAACGTAGCCCAACCGTGCGAGCGGGCCAAGCCCTTTTACGGGCCTCACCCATTCGGCGCAGTGCGGAGAATGGGAGGGGAGGAGAGGGAGGTGGCGTGGTGACCACGACCGGGGAGGGCGAGTTCGCCCAGGCGCTGGCGGCCGGGCCGCTGGTGCTGGACGGCGGGCTGTCCAACCAGCTGGCCGCCGCCGGGCACCGGCTGACCGACGAGCTGTGGTCGGCCCGGCTGCTGGTCGACGCCCCCGGGGCGCTGGTGGCGGCGCACCACGCGTATCTGCGGGCGGGCGCCGAAGTGGTCACCACGGCCGGCTACCAGGCGAGCTTCGAGGGGTTCGCCCGCCGCGGCATCGGCCGGGCGGGGGCGGAACGGCTGCTGCGGCTGAGCGTGGAGCTGGCCCGCGAGGCCGTGGCCGACGAACAGGGCCACGAAGGGGGCCACGAGGGGAGCATCGAGCGGCGGCGTTGGGTGGCCGCCTCGATCGGACCGTACGGGGCCGTGCTGGCCGACGGCTCCGAGTACCGCGGCCGGTACGGCCTCGGCATCGGCGAGCTGGAGCGGTTCCACGGGCCGCGGGTGGAGGCCGTGCTGGCGGCCGGCCCGGACGTGCTCGCCCTGGAGACCGTGCCGGACGCCGACGAGGCGGTGGCACTGCTGCGGGTGGTGCGCGGACTCGGGGTGCCGGTCTGGCTGTCGTACACCGTCGCCGGCGACCGGACCCGGGCCGGCCAGCCACTCGCGGAGGCGTTCGGGCCGGCCGCCGACGCGCCCGAGGTGGTCGCGGTCGGGGTGAACTGTTGCGCGCCGCGGGACGTCGCCGAGGCGGTCCGGATCGCCGCCCGGGTGACCGGGAAGCCCGTGGTGGCCTACCCGAACTGCGGCGAGGAGTGGGATCCGGCCACCCGCGACTGGCGGGGCACGCCGGTCGGGCCGGCCGCGTCGGCCGGCGGCTGGGCCGCGGACGGCGCACGGCTGGTGGGCGGCTGCTGCCGGGTGGGGCCGGACCGGATCCGGGCCCTGGCGGCGGCGTTGGGCCGGCCGGTCTGACGTCAACCCCGGGTTGCCCGCGCGGCAGCTGACGAGCGGCGAAACGGCCGAGAAACGGTGGGCGACGTGCGCGGCCGGGGGATCGCCTGGCAGACTCGGCATGATGCCCCCGTAGCCGACATCATCACAACCTGTGCGACATTGTCGGCCGTCGATCAGTGGAGGTCCCCCATGCCCGGCCCGATCCAGTCGCTCTCCCGGGCCGCCGCGATCATGCGGCTATTGGCCGGCGGCGAGCGCCGGCTGGGCCTCTCCGAGGTCGCCACCTCGCTCGACCTGGCCAAGGGCACCGCGCACGGCATCCTGCGCACGCTGCAGCAGGAGGGCTTCGTCGAGCAGGACCCGGAGAGCGGCAAGTACCAGCTGGGCGCCGAGCTGCTGCGGCTGGGCCAGAGCTACCTGGACGTGCACGAGCTGCGGGCCCGCGCGCTGGTCTGGGCGGACGACCTGGCCCGGGCCAGCGGCGAGACGGTCTACCTCGGCGTGCTGCACCAGCGCGGCGTCCTGATCGTCCATCACGTCTTCCGGCCGGACGACACCCGTCAGGTGCTGGAGGTCGGCAGCATGCACCCGCTGCACAGCACGGCGCTGGGCAAGGTGCTGCTGGCCTACGACCCGGTGGCCCGCGGCGAGCTGGGCGAGCAGCCGCTGGAGGCGTACACCAACCGGACGCTGACCAGCCTGGACGACATCGACGCCGAGTGCGCGCTGATCCGCGAGCGCGGCTGGGCCGACGCGATCGAGGAGACCTGGGAGGGCGTGGCCTCGATCGGCGCGCTGATCCAGGACCGGCGCCGCAACCCGGTCGGCGCGGTCTGCGTCAACGGCGCGGTGGAGCGGGTCTGCCAGGACGGCTTCGTCCGCTCGGAGCTGGTCGCCTCGGTGCGCAACGCGGCCCGGGCGATCTCCCGGGACCTCGGCGCCGGCCGGTTCTGAGGCAGGCCGACCGGACCGGTCACTCCTGGACAAAACGTCGGGGGGGGGGGGGGGGGGGGGGGGGGGGCGGGGGGGGGGGGGGGGGTTTCCGGCTGCTCGGCCGCCTTCCGGCCTCGGCC
>NZ_JBVHLF010000046.1:41196-55392 GCF_055559155.1 Kitasatospora sp. NPDC024654 | reverse complement strand
ACCACCCCCCCCCCCCCCCCCCCCTCCCCCCCCCCCCCCCCCCCCCCCCCCCCCCCCCCCCCCCCCCACCCCACCCCCACCCCCCCCCCCCCCCCCCCCCCCCCCGCGACGTTTTGTCCGTTTCTCAGCACCGTCGCCGCCCGGCCGGAGAGGGGTGGATCACAGGGAGGTAACCGTCCCTTGACGTGCGGGCTGCCAGCAGGAAAGCTTCCGCCTAGCGGTTCGACATTGTCGAACGGCGGCCGGAGGGAACGTACCCAGGTACGAACCGCCGGAGACCGCTCGACTGCCCGGCCGCAGGGCTGCCTCCCGGGGACGGGACGCCCGAACCCGCCACGGTCCCCCCGCCGTGGTGCTCCCCCCACCTGCCTGCCACGGGCTCACCCTCAAGGCAACGGCCATACGGACAAAGGAGTCTTTGTGTCCGCCTTCTCCAACGGCGACATCTTCGTCGGCGAAACGCTCGGCACCGCCGCGCTGATACTCCTCGGTGGCGGCGTGTGCGCCGCCGTCACGCTCAAGAAGTCCAAGGCCCAGAACGCGGGCTGGGTGGCGATCACCTTCGGCTGGGGCTTCGCGGTCATGATCGCCGCGTACATGGTCGCCCCGAAGTCCGGCGCCCACCTCAACCCGGCGGTCACCCTGGCTCTCGCCGTCGAGAGCGGTGACTGGAGCAAGGTGCCGCTGTACCTCGGCTCGCAGTTGCTCGGTGCGATGATCGGCGCCGTGCTGGTCTGGCTGACCTACCTCGGCCAGTTCCAGGCCAACGAGGAGCCCACCCTCGGCATCTTCGCGACCGGGCCCGAGATCCGGAACCCGATCCAGAACCTGCTGACCGAGATCATCGCCACCATGGTCCTCTGCATGGCCATCCTCACCCAGGGCCTGACCAAGGGCGTCGGCCTCTCCGGCATCGGCGTGCTGATCACCGCCTTCACCGTGGTCGGCATCGGCCTCTCGCTCGGCGGCCCGACCGGCTACGCGATCAACCCGGTCCGCGACCTCGGCCCGCGCATCGTCCACTCGCTGCTGCCGATCCCCAACAAGGGCAGCTCGGACTGGAGCTACGCCTGGATCCCGGTGGCCGGCCCGATCATCGGCGGCCTGCTCTCCGGCCTGCTCTACAAGGGCCTGTTCTAACGCCGTCCGGGGTTTGCCCCGCTCCCACCCACGGGGACTGAGACTGCGTCAGACGCACCGGCCCCCTCCCTCCCCCATCTGAGCCGAGGACTTCGCATGACCACTGGCAACTACATCGCCGCGATCGACCAGGGCACCACCTCCAGCCGCTGCATCATCTTCGGCGCCGACGGCCGGATCGTCTCCGTCGACCAGCAGGAGCACCGGCAGATCTTCCCCCAGCCGGGCTGGGTCGAGCACGACGCCAGCGAGATCTGGACCCGGGTGCAGTCCGTGGTCCGCGGCGCGCTGGAGAAGGCCGGCCTGACCAAGGACGACATCCGCGCGATCGGCATCACCAACCAGCGCGAGACCACCGTGCTGTGGGACAAGAACACTGGCGAGCCCGTCCACAACGCGCTGGTCTGGCAGGACACCCGCACCGAGGCGCTCTGCCGCGAGCTCGGCCGCAACGTCGGCCAGGACCGCTTCCGCCGTGAGACCGGCCTGCCGCTGGCCAGCTACTTCGCCGGCCCGAAGATCCGCTGGCTGCTGGACAACGTCGAGGGCCTGCGCGAGCGCGCCGAGGCCGGCGACATCCTCTTCGGCACCATGGACACCTGGGTCATCTGGAACCTGACCGGCGGCGTCAACGGCGGCAAGCACGTCACCGACGTGACCAACGCCAGCCGGACCATGCTGATGAACCTGCACACGCTGGCCTGGGACGACAAGATCGCCGAGTCGATGGGCGTGCCGCTGACCGTCCTGCCGGAGATCCGCTCCTCCGCCGAGGTCTACGGCGAGGCCGTCGGCGACCTGGCCGGCGTCCCGGTCGCCTCCGCACTCGGCGACCAGCAGGCCGCGCTGTTCGGCCAGACCTGCTTCGACGAGGGCGAGGCCAAGTCCACCTACGGCACCGGCACCTTCCTGCTGCTCAACACCGGCGAGAAGGTCGTCAACTCGTACCACGGCCTGCTGACCACGGTCGGCTACCGGATCGGCGACCAGGCCCCGGTCTACGCCCTGGAGGGCTCGATCGCGGTCACCGGTTCGCTGGTGCAGTGGCTGCGCGACCAGCTCGGCATCATCTCGACGGCCGCCGAGATCGAGACCCTGGCGAACACCGTCGAGGACAACGGCGGCGCCTACTTCGTGCCGGCCTTCTCCGGCCTGTTCGCCCCGTACTGGCGCTCCGACGCCCGCGGCGTGATCGCCGGCCTGACCCGGTACGTCACCAAGGGCCACCTGGCCCGCGCCGTGCTGGAGGCCACCGCCTGGCAGACCCGCGAGGTCGTCGACGCCATGGAGAAGGACTCCGGCGTCGAGCTCACCGCCCTCAAGGTCGACGGCGGCATGACCTCCAACAACCTGCTGATGCAGAACATCGCGGACGTGCTGAACGCCCCGGTCGAGCGCCCGTTCGTGGCCGAGACCACCGCGCTCGGCGCCGCCTACGCGGCCGGCCTCGCGGTCGGCTTCTGGAACGACCTCGACACCCTGCGGGCCAACTGGCACCGCGCGGCCGAGTGGACCCCGCGCATGGACGAGGCCACCAGGGAGCGCGAGTACAAGAAGTGGCTCAAGGCCGTGGAGCGCACCATGGGCTGGGTCGAGGAGGAAGACCAGGAGAGCTGAGCCGTACGCCGGCCGGGGCGATGACGCCCCGGCCGGCTCACGAGTTTTCCCCGGCCTCCCCGGAGGCCGAACCGCAATTCGAGAGGAGAACCGGCGCCGCCCGCACCGCGGCCCGGAACACACACCATGGCAACCATCCCGACCCTGGGCGCCGAGCGCACCCCCGGCCGCACCGCTTCCCGCGCCGAGACCCGTGAGCTGCTGGGCAAGGCGACCTACGACCTGCTGGTGATCGGTGGCGGCATCCTCGGCACCGCGGTCGCCTGGACCGCCTCCCAGGCCGGCCTCAAGGTCGCCATGGTGGACGCGGGCGACTTCGCGGGCGCCACCTCCAGCGCCTCCTCCAAGCTGGTCCACGGCGGTCTGCGCTACCTGCAGACCGGCGCGGTCAAGCTGGTCGCGGAGAACCACAAGGAGCGCCGCGCGCTCTCCACCGACGTGGCCCCGCACCTGGTCAACCCGCTGACCTTCTTCGTGCCGGTCTACAAGGGCGGCCCGCACAGCGCCCCCAAGCTCGGCGCCGGTGTCTTCCTCTACTCCGCGCTCTCCGCCTTCCGCGACGGCATGGGCCGGGTCTCCACCGCCGCGCACGCCGCGCAGCAGGTGCCCGCGCTGCGTACCGAGGGCCTGCGCTCGGTCGCGGTCTACGGCGACCACCAGATGAACGACTCCCGGGTCGCCGTGATGACCGTCCGCGCGGCCGTCGACGCCGGCGCCGTGGTGCTCAACCACGCCGAGGTGACCGGCCTGCGGTTCACCGCCGGCCGGGTGACCGGTGCCGAGCTCAAGGACCGGCTGGACGGCACCGAGTTCGGCGTCAACGCCCGCCTGGTGCTCAACGCCACCGGCCCGTGGGTGGACCACCTGCGCGCGATGGAGGACGCCGGCTGCGCGCCGAGCATCCGCCTCTCCAAGGGCGCCCACGTGGTCGTCAAGCGCCGCACCCCGTGGCGCGCCGCGCTGACCATCCCGATCGACAAGTACCGGGTCTCCTTCGCCATCCCGTGGGAGGACCACGTCCTGCTCGGCACCACCGACGAGGAGTACACCGGCGACCCGAAGGACGTCCGGGCCACCGACGCCGACATCGACCAGATCATGGACGAGGCCGGCCACGCGATCCGCGACGAGCACCTCGACCGTGACCTGATCACCTACTCCTTCGCCGGCCTGCGGGTGCTGCCCGGCGGCCCCGGCGACACCGCCGCCGCCAAGCGCGAGACCGTGGTGACCGAGGGCAAGGGCGGGATGCTCTCGGTGGCCGGCGGCAAGTGGACCACCTACCGGCACATCGGCCGGACCGTGCTGGAGAAGCTGGCCCACGTCCGCGGCACCGGGATCGGCGACGACCTCAACCCCATCCCAGCCACCGTCCCGCTTCCCGGCATCGGCGCGCCGAACGCCGTCGCGCACCGGCTGCTGATCGACCGTGAGCCCGGCTCGCGGATGGAGCCGCTGGTCGCCAAGCACCTGGCCAGCCACTACGGCACGCTCTCCTTCGACATCGCGCGGATGATCGCCGAGGACCCGTCGCTGGGCGAGCCGATCCACCCGGACGGCCCGGACGTCTGGGCGCAGGTCGCCTTCGCCGCCGACAACGAGTGGGCGTACACCGCGGACGACGTGCTGCGCCGCCGCACCACCATGACGGTGCGCGGCTTCAACACGCCGGAGATCCAGCAGCAGGTCACCGACTTCCTGGCCAAGCGGGCGCAGGGCTGAACGGTCGAGGGCTGATCTGACGCGTCGGTGGGCGGGACCTCTTCGGGGTCCCGCCCACCGGCGTTCCCGGACGTGTCAGCGGTCCGGCGGAGAATCGCCGCATGGAGATTCGGATCGAGGGCCACCGGCTGCCGGGCCGCTCCTGCGCGCCCGGGCCGGGCTTCCCGGGCGCCGGGAACGTCCATGTCGCGGTGCAGCGCCGGAACCGGCGGGACGAACTGCTCGACCCGCAGCCGGGGGACGCGGCGGCGGTCGGCTGGACGCTGCCCTGCACGGTGGCGGCCGGCCCCGGCGGGGTGGAGCTGCGCGGGCCGTACGTCCAGGGGCGCCCGGGTGAGCGCTTCGTCTACCTGTCCTGGGGCGAGTTGGCCGAGGACGGGGCGTTCGGCATGTTCCGCCGGGCCAAGCTGCCGCTGGGCGCGGTCGACCCGACGGTGCTGGCGGCGGCCGTGGCGTCCGGGCGGCTGCTCGGCCGGCTCGCGCTCACCGACGCGAAGGGGCATCCGCTCTGCGCCCGGGTGGTGCCGCCGCTGATCACCTGGTCGGCGGCGGAGTCCGGCTGAGCCCGCGGCGACGCCACTGACCGGGTGTCACGCACGGTCACCGGCCGGGCGTCTAGGCTCGGGGCGACCACGTTTCCGCCGACGCTCCACCGACCCGGGAGGCGACACCAGCGTGACCAGGCCCCCTCTTCCGCACGACTTCCAGCGGCCCGTGCCCCCGTTCACCGTGACCAGCACCGACGTGCCGGACGGCGGCACCCTCGGCGAGGCGCAGGTGCTGGCCGGCGGAGACACCTCGCCGCAGCTGAGCTGGAGCGGGTTCCCGCCGGAGACCAAGAGCTTCGCCGTGACCTGCTTCGACCCGGACGCCCCGACCGGCAGCGGCTGGTGGCACTGGGTGCTCTTCGACCTCCCCGCGGACACCACCGAGCTGCCGACCGGGGCCGGCAGCGGCGACTTCCCCGGCCTGCCCGCCGGGGCGGTCCACGCGCGCAACGACTACGGCACCAAGAACTTCGGCGGCGCCGCACCGCCGGCCGGCCACGGCCCGCACCGCTACGTGTTCACCGTGCACGCGCTGAGCGTGGAGAAGCTCGGGCTGGACTCCGACACCTCGGCCGCGGCGATCGGCGGCACCCTCGGGTTCCTCGCGGTGGGCCGGGGCGGCGTCATCGCCGAGTACGAGAACAGGTAGCACGGCGGACGGCACGGCCCGGGCGGGCGCCGGTCCCGCCCGGGCCGTGCCGGGCGGTCCCGACCGTCTCGGACGGACCCGCTCGGACGAACCCTCTCAGACGATCATGCTGAGCGGCAGGAGAAGCCGGCATCGTTGACGTGCGAGAAGAAGAGCGAGCCGGCGCCGACCGCGAGCACCAGCAGCGCGGTGTGGCTGCTGGACATCCCAGCCGCGAGCGGGGAGACGATGCCGGCGGCGGTGACGGTGGCCACCGTGGCGGAGCCGGTGGCGAGCCGGATCAGCACCGCGATTCGCTGTTTGCACGCCATGTTGTGCTGCTGCGGCGGACGCCAGGGCTCCGACGGTGTCGAGTCACCGTCACCGCAGTTCATCCGACGCGGAGGCCCACTGAGAGGTGACCGCGGGGCCAGGCGGAGGCAGTACGCCGCGGTCGGCGCGCTCCTCCCATTGTTCGAGAAGGAACTCGGTGACGGCAACCGCGCTGTTGAGGGCGAGTCTGGCGTGCCGGGTGAAGGCTGGGCTGGGTGTCGAACGGCCATGTCCAAGTCCGAGTTGGTTGCGAAGCTCACCCAACGTCTGCACGGTGGTGACCAGCGTCCGGAGGATCTTCTGGGCAGCCTCACTCCCCTTCACGCTCGACGGTACGGAATCCGCCTTCAGCGAGAGGAGTTCGGCTACCTTGCGGTAGAGGGCCGGAAGATCGTCGGAGGGGCCGTGGCCAACGCCGCTGTGGTCGAGTATCACCTTGCACAGGCTCTCAACAAGCTCCTTGCTTGAGGCGATGGCGGCGGCCGGGTCCTTCTGCAGTCCGTCGCGGATGCGCACCAGATGCTCGTGCAGGACCCGCGGATCGGTGAGCGGGCGTCGGTCCTCCAGCCGCAGCTCTGGCGTGTCTCCGTGAAACGCGGCAGTTCTGACGCCCTTGAAGACGGGCAGGCCGCTGATCGTGCCGTCCTGGACGATTTGGTAGCCGTCGGCTGCGAGAAGGGTGTTGAAGGCATCCAGAAGCCGGTCACCCTCGCCCGGGTCCGGGCGTACGACAGGATGGAGCATCTCGGCGAGGAAGCGGAGCAAGGTGCTGTCGGAGCCGTCCAGCAACTCAAACCGGTCGTCAAAATACCCACTCATCGGGCCAGTCCTCGTTGTTCCAACGGTGCTGGACGATGTCCCGGCCGGCGTTGGCGAAGCGACGGTCGTTGCTGACCATGGACTCAAGGGCGTAGATCCGCCGGAGGAAGTCGTCCTCGTCGAGCCGCCCGGCCCAGGCCACCTTCTCGAGCGTGAGGGTGTCGAAGATGCGCCGACGGGTGACCTCGGTGATCTTCCGCTGTGGTGCCATCTCCCGCGCCTCCGTTCCTGGCGTGGCTCTCCGGATTGGGCAAGCATCCCAGTGCACGGCGCGCATTCCGCAGGGTTTTCGACAGCGACCGATTCGCGGCAGGGCGGCCTGCTCGCCACCGCGCCGCGGCCACCTGTTGCCTAGTCGGTGCGCGGCCCCGTCCGCTCTCGGCGCGGAGCCGGTTGGTCAACAGCCCTGGGCGGCCCGGGCGTCAGCGCTATCTGGTACACAGGACGATGGCGAAGCAGGGCACACTGCGTCCACTGCTGGTGAACAGTTACGAGGCGTCAGCCGATCGAATGCTCAGCCGGATCGCTGCCAGCCACGGCGACCGGCTCGCCATCAAAGCGCGGCTGGCCGATGTGGTGGAAATCGATCGCATGGACGGCCTGAGCCGACGCTCCCGATCCTATGCACTCTCCGCCCATCTCGACTTCCTGGTGGTGGACGCCCGGTCGTCCATCGCCCGTTTCGCAGTCGAGTTGGACGGCCGCCGGCACTTCCAGGATCCCGTCACCCAGGAGCGGGACCGGATCAAGGACGACATATGCGAGCAAGCGGGACTGCCGCTGCTCCGGATCACCAGCGAGTTCGGCCGCAAGGTCGGGCGGTGGCGGGTTCTGACCTTCCTCACGGAGGCCTTCTACCGTTCTACGGCCTTCGAGGAGGCGCAGGCCCAGGGCTATATTCCGTACGACGAGCCCTTCGACATGGGCAACTTCATCGAACACGACAGCAGGGGGCGGCCCATCTTCGGAACGCTCGACGCCGAGGCACTGGTCGATCTCCTGGAGGCCTTCCAGGCCGGTCATCTCCCGAGCCGACTGCCTGATGTCTTCTGCACCGCCGTACCCGAGCAGCGCGGAGTCCAAGCCCATTCCTGGCTGGCAGTCGCTCCAGACCGGTACCTGCTAGGAAAGACCGTTGCCCGGAACTTCCAGTTCCGCGGCATCAGCCCCAACGAACTGGTCGCACAGCTCGCGGTCGTCGAGATCGCCGAGCTAGCGCGGCAGTGGATCAGCGGCCAGGCCGTGGCCGTGAACATCCACAGCCTGCGGAAAGCCGTCGCGGAAGTCCAGACCGCAATCGATCGCGGTACCGCGGCGCTGATGGCTGCATACGGCGACGCACTGGCAGTGGGCGGCGCCGAAGGCCCCGTGATCCGCTTCCCTGCCGGAGACCTGCACCTCCCTACCAAGGCGTACACGAAGAAGCAGACATATTGACACTCTGCCAACCGTAGGCGCTGCAGGCTTTCGGAGGCCGCCCCGACTACGGCCGCAGCTGAGGCGGGGCGGAGTATGACGTGATCGAGCGCGCCAGTTGCGTGGCTGCAGTCGGCCTGGAGCAGTCCCAGAGGATGATCTCGCTCTGCGCCACGAGGTCGCCGTACTCCGACGGCAGGTTCGGCGGCTGCGGGGCAGGCCGAGCCCGGGGTCGGTGTCCGTGGTGCCTGATAGCGTGCCGGGCATGCCGCACCGCGCCACTCCGCACCGCACGGGCGACCTTTTGCCCCTGGCCGTCGCCGATGTCTTGTGGGCCGAGTTGATGGCCAACAGTGTGTTCCCGGCCGCTGGGCGAGCGTTCACCGGCTTCCCTGCCGATCCGCAGGTGGGGTACGTGCTGCTTGGCGCACGCGCGGTGCCGACGGTGAAGGGAGTCGGCGGCCGGTGGCATGTTCAAGAGGCCGATGTGCGCCGGGCGGCCGAGGAGCTACGTGCGGTCGAGGTGAGCAAGGTCGGCCTGGTCCGTGTCGCTCCTTTCCGCGGGTCGCTGAAAGCGGAGCAGAGGGACGGGCTGGCGCTGCGGTGGCGTCAGCGCCTGGGCCAGGAATGGGCCCGAGCCCGCGTCGATGCTGCCCCTGGGCGGTTGCTGCGCGGCAGCGACCATCTGCCGCATCTGGCGGGGATCGACTGGCGCCGGTCTCTGATGGAGCGGACCGGAGCGGGGACAGGAGGCACGTGGTGGCTACCTCGCACGCTGGTGAAGGTGCTGGACGCGGCCGAGCACGCCGAGGAGCGGTGGTTGCTGGCCGCGCGGACCTGCCAGAGGTGCGGCTCTGTGGCGGATCAGCCCGAGCAGTGGCGGATCCAGGCCGGCAGCAGCTGGCAGACGATCTGCCCCGATTGCCGCACAACAACGCTGCGCCCGTACAACGGGGAGCTGGAAGGCCACGTCTACTCGGTGCTCAGCAAGAAGCGCGCCTCGCTGGAGGTGTCCGGGTGGAAGTGCGCCGTCTGCCAGGAAGCACCCGCCTTCGCGGTCGACCACTGCCACGAGCACGGCTACGTCCGCGCGCCCGTCTGCCAGTCCTGCAACGCGCGGGAACGGCCGAACTACCTCTACAACAACGACGTATACGTGACCAGCCGCTACGCGCCCCTCTTCCATACCCACGCCGAGGACTGGCTGCGGCACTGGCACCGCTGCCCCGGCTGCCGCGCCCGCACCACGCTGCCATTGCCGCACCTGGCG
Source organism: Kitasatospora sp. NPDC024654 (assembly GCF_055559155.1). Taxonomy (NCBI): domain Bacteria; kingdom Bacillati; phylum Actinomycetota; class Actinomycetes; order Kitasatosporales; family Streptomycetaceae; genus Kitasatospora; species Kitasatospora sp. NPDC024654. The sequence continues at coordinate 45,899 of NZ_JBVHLF010000046.1, read as the reverse complement.
GCACTAACCGCGCTCCTGGTCGGCGAACGGCTGCGTCCGACCCACCGCGCCCCACACACCTCCCGCGGGCGCACGCCCTGCGGTGAACTGCGCGCCTCCTGGACAGGCAGTCACAACGCGCCCAGCTCCTGCGTGATCACCCTGAGTGTGGACTACTGCCCCAGCGGGGAGCACCGCGTCCTGGCGCAAGTCCCCTACCGCGAGGCCGTCAACCGATTCCGCACCTGGCTCGCCGAGACAGCCCCGGCGGTGGCCGCCGCTGCCGGGCCCGGCCGCCATGACACGGTCCCCGTGCAGTTCCGGCCCGTCGTTCCGGACACCAGCAGCGAGGGCCTGACGCTGTTCTGAGCGTAGACCTGCTCTGCCAGTTCCCCGCCCTGGCGGCGTCGCCGACGTAGTCGAGGCGGATCCCGACGTCGGGATCCCGTCGGTCATCGCCGACGATCTCGACGGACGTGGTCGCCGACGTCGTCGGCCACCTCTCGGCCTGATCCGCCGAGGCCGGCAGGCCGGTGGGCCCGACATTCGTGTCGGGCCCACCGACATTCTTCAGTCCTCGCCCCGTGTGCGGGCGTAGACGTGCCAGTCGTCGGAGCTGGTGCCTCCGGGGAGCAGGTTGGTGCTGTCGTCGGTGAACACCACCGTCCTGCCGTTGTCGGAGACGTACGGGTCGATCGCGGCGCCGTCCTGCTGCGACCCGTCCGAGGCCGTACTGATGATCTCGGTGCGGCCGGTCGCCAGGTTCTGGCGGTAGAGGTCGTAGCGGGCCTGCGAGGCGCGGATGGTCGTGTCGGAGCAGCCGCCGGAGAAGTAGACCCACCGGTCGTCGGCGCTGATGGCCGCCGAGGGGTCCGCCCAGCAGATCGCCGCTGGGTTGGTCGAGGTGCGGATGCTCTTCACCTCGCCCGTCGACAGGTCCTGGAGGAACAGCTCGGTGCGGGCCTTGCCGCCCGGCAGCGGGGCCGCGCCGAGGGCGTAGGTGGCGTAGCGGCCGTCGGGGCTGAGCCGGATGGTCGGGGACGCCGCGCCGGCCGTGCCGTCGGCGGCGAGGCTGGCGAGGGTGGTGGTGCCGCGGTCCAGGTCGTGGGTGTAGAGGTTGGTGTAGCGCAGGAGGGGTACGTCGGCGGCGCCGTACGTCTGGGCCGCGGGTTGGAGCAGGTTCGTGGCGCTGGAGCTGAAGCCGACGGTGCTGCCGTCCGCGCTGATCGTCGGGTTGTCCGAGTCGTTGTCGGCTGCCTGCCCGTTCGCTCCGACCGATGCCAGGCGGGTGTGGCCGGTGACGCGGTCGGTGACGTAGATGTTCCGTGTGTTCGGTTTGACGGGGGCACCCGGCACGAGGTCGGTGCGGGTTGACATGTAGACGATGCTCCGGCCATCGGCGCTGATGGCCGGGTGGTAGGCGCCGACGTCGTTCTGGGCTCCGGCGGTCGGGGTGCCGGCGCTGACGAGCCGGGTGCGGCCCTTGACGAGGTCGCGGACGTAGACGTTGTACGCGCCGTTGGCGGGCTGCCCGGGGGCCACGTTGGCCGCGCCGCTGGAGAACACGACGTACCGGCCGTCGCCGCTGATCCCCGCGATGTCGTCGAGCGCGGTCAGCGGGGTGCCGTCGTCGGCCCGGCTGACGAGCTCGGTGCGGCCGGTGCACAGGTCACGGACGTACAGGCCGAAGCCGACCTGCGCGCCGTCCGGCACCAGGTTCGTCGCCGACGAGCTGAACAGCGCGTAGTGGCCGTTGCCGCTGACCCCGAGGAGCATCGACGCCTGGTCCGCCCGGGCGCCGTTCGCCCCGAGGTCTACCTGGGTGGTGGAGCCCCACGCCGGATCGGCCTGGGCGGGCGCGGCGGTGACGGCGACGGACGCGGCCGCCGCCAGCACGCAGGCGCCGAGCGCGAGTCGGCTTCTTGCGGGCGTCGTTCGGTTGGTCGGTTTCACGCTGATCTGTCCTCCCCGGATGACTACTCCGCCCCACCCCGGCGGGTTCAGGGAGAGCCAATCGCCGGACACCGCCGACGGTCAACGGGGGCGGAGGAATCCGACCGAAAAGAGTCGTCGGCCGATGGAGAGGGCCCCGGCTCCGCTCCGACTGATGGGTGACAGCGCGCCCAGGGCGGCGCGCGAGGCACCAGGAGGTCACTCGTCACCATGAAGTACATCGCGATGATCTATGGCAACCAGGAGAAGCACAACGCCTTCCCGGCGAAGCAGTGGCCGGCCGCGATCACCAGGTCGAAGCGCTCAACGCCACCTACCGCGGGAACGGCGAACCTCCCGGCCCGGGCACCGCCATAGCACTGGCCGGCGTCCTCAAGCCGGCGACCCCGTTGCTGCTCCCCCGCCGCGGCGCCCCTCGCCGAGCCGGAGCCGGCTGTCACGGCTGCCGGTCGGGGTGTTCGGTGTGGTCGTCCGTTTGGACGACCACACCGGGGCGGCTCGGCCGACGGTCAGTAGTTGACGATCTGCAGGGCGGCGGTGTCCCAGTTCACGCGGCCGCTCACATACATGGTGTCGCCGTCGGGACCGAGGACCAGGCCGTCTACGGAGGTCTCGTCCAGCCCACTCACCGTCTCGTCCGGCAGGGCCGCACCCGTGCGGGCGTCGAAGGCGAGTATCGAGGGGCCGTTGGCGAGGTCGTCGTCGACCACGTAGAGCCGGCGGCCGTCCGCGCTGATCCGCGGGTACTCCAGGTCCGGGTCGCCCTTCACCAGCGTGAGGTTCTTGGTGACGGTGTCGGTGGCGGGGTCGATCAGGTCACCGGTACCGGTGTCGAGGCCGTTCACCGCGAACAGGCGCCTGCCGTCCGGGGTGAACGCCAGCCAGTAGTCGTAGCCGTAGGCGGCGGAGGTGCCCGGGACAGCACCGACCAGGCTCGGTGCGGCCCCGGCCGTGCTCAGGTGCAGCACACCGGCACTGCTGCCGACGTACACGTCGTGATGGTGCGGCCGGACCACCACCGAGCCCAGTTCGTTCGTCGGCAGCTGGACCTGCGCGGTGAACGCCCGCTGGGCGGTGGCGAACTCCAGTACCCGGCCCTGCCCGTACTGGCGGTACGTCTCCGGCCCGTCCTGGGCCACATAGAGGGTGGACCCGTCGGGGCTGAGCGCCAGCCCCTCGGTCGTGCCCGGGCTCCAGCCGGTCGGGCGCGGCTGATCCGGCAGGGCGACCGAGGCGAGGACGGTCAGCGAGGCGGTGTCGACCACGCTCAGGCTCGGCCCGTTCAGCACGTACAACCGCGAGCCGCCGGCGCTGAGAGCCAGGTACGGGCTCCACTGATCGGTGCCCAGGACGAGTTGGCCGATGACCGTGTCGGCCTGGGTGTCTACCACCTTCAGCACGAGGTTGTTGTTCCCGTCGACCACCGCGACATAGGCCTTGCCACCGTCCGGGCTGACCACCGGCACGGCCTCCCCCGTGCCCACCGGGATCGTGGCCTCGTTGCCGGAAACCGGCCATGCCGTCCTGGCTGGCGCAGCCGCCGCGGCCCCACCCGCGGCCGGACCGAGCAGAGCCGCGACAGCCAAGGCCGCACTGCCCCAACGGAAAGCCTTCGCAAGAGACTTCATGTGTGTCTTCCCTCCCCATGGCACCGCACGACGCGCTGCCGCGGGGAACGCTAGACGCTGTCCGCTCAAAGCGGAAGAAGGCCCGGCGGCTCCCCCACGCCCCCTGGTCAGACCCGCGCGCAACCGCCCTGTGCCGGCCTTCGACCGCACGGCCGCCACACGGTGGGCCCCAGGACTGGCAGCGCCTCAGTCGACGGCGAAGACCCTGCGGGCATGCCGGCACCGACTCCCACTACGAAGCGGCACTACCTGCAAGCGAAGGTCGATGCCTTCCGCAACCGCAAGAAGACGAAATCGTCAAGATCGCATGTCAAAGGACAGCGCTGGAGGTGGCACATGAACCGCCACGAGTGCCACAACCACCACATCCCCGCAGGCCCTGCGCCGGGCCGAGGATCGTCAGTGCGCCCGCCTCGCCGTAGTTGCTGGTGAAGATCGGGGTTCCGGGTGGCAGCGCGGCGGCGGCTTGCCGCACCTGCTCGACGAACCCCTGCCACCCGTAGGTCTCGATCACCGTCGGGTTCAGCCCCCCGCACGGCGTCGGCCGCGCTCACCGGCAGCACCGGTAGTCCGGTCAGCAGTGCGGCCAGTGCGGACACCCCGATCGGCCTCGCCCAGCCGCCCCATCCCCTGGCCCGATCCCGGACCAACTGCGTCGACTCCCAGCGTGACAACGAACAACCGACTGGTCATCCGCCTCTTCGACCTACTCGACGCCGGGGCCCTGCCCGAGGTGGCCGCCCTGTTCGCCCCCGGCGCCCTCCACCTGCGGCCCGGCTTCGGACAGATGGAGGGGGCCGGATGCCACGGCAGGCCGCCAACCCGGCCAGGCCAGGCGTCTGTGTTCTTCGGGATCCTCGGCCCCTCCGGAGACGGGTCGGGGCGGGCGTGGGAGCGGCGCTGGCGGGCATCCCTGCGCCTGCGTCACCAACCGCAGCTCGAACAGCGTGTCCGTGATCAACACGGCCACCGGCACCGTCACCACCACCATCCCCGGCACCGTCCCGGTCGCGGGGGGGGGGGGGGGGGGGGGGGGGGGGGGGGGGGGGGGGGGGGCGGCCGGGGGGGGGGGGGGGGGGGAAAAAAAAAAAAAAAACCAACAAAAAAACCACCCCCACACCCTTCTGCTCCCTCCCCCCCCCC
>NZ_JBVHLF010000046.1:31880-41186 GCF_055559155.1 Kitasatospora sp. NPDC024654 | reverse complement strand
AGAGGGGTTCTGGGAGAACCCACACCCCCCCCCCCCCCCCCCCCCCCCCCCCCCCCCCCCCCCTCCCTCCTCCCCCCCCCACCCCCCCCCCCCCCCCCCCCCCCCCCGCCACCTGCCCCACCGGCCACGGGTCCTCGCCGACAACCAGAACACCACCTACACCAACGTCACCCCCTACGCCGTCTGCACCCCCTGACCCACCCAGGCCCCACACGTGCAGCCAGCGCCGCCCGCACGGCGGATTTCGGCACCCATGAGGGCCGGGCCTGTCAAGCGCCCGCGTTACACCCCTGCGCTCTGGGCGGCGTGCGCGTGCATGGCGGCGCGGGCGGATGTCTTGGCGCTGTCCACGACCGTGCGGTCCTGCAAGAGGCGCCCGGAGGTGAGGGCTCCGTCGATCAGTAGCCCAAGATGGGCGGCCAGCGCGGCTGGCTCAGTGGCTCCGGCGGTTGCCGCGAGGCCGGCGAGCCATTCCTGGCGGCGCTGGGTGTGGGCGACGGTGGCCGCATGTGCCTTGGAGCCGGACTCGGCCTCGACTGCGGCGCTGATGAAAGGGCAACCGAAGAAGCCGTGGCGGTCGAAGGAGGCCAGCAGTGCGTCGAAAAGGCCCACCACCTGCTCGGCGGGATCTGGTCCAGCCGCCTCGGCCGCCGCCTCCAGTTGCTGCATCCACGAGTCGTCGGTGCGCTGCAGGTAGGCGGCGATCAGGTCGTCCTTGGTGCGAAAGTGGGCGTACAGCGTCGACTTCGCCACGCCCGATTCCGCGATGACCTGGTCGACTCCCACCCCGCGCAGGCCGTACCGGTGGAACAGGCCGGAGGCTGTGTCGAGGATCTTCTGCTCGGTATTCGTCTTGCGTACGCGTGTCGCCATGCGAGACAGACTAGTCCGTTTGATTAACGGCCGCACTCCGCTTGCTGCCACTAATCAGACGGACTAGTCTGTTTGATTAGTGGGGTTCCCCCGCTGCTTCGAACGATGCGTATGAGGATGGTGACGTGATGCGTGCGGTGGTGCTGGAGGAGTTCGGCGGCCCGCTTGAGCTGCGGGAGATCGACCGGCCCGTGCCGGGACCGGGGCAGGTGCTGGTGCGGGTACACGCCAGCGGGGTGAACCCACTGGACACGAAGATCAGGGCGGGAAGAGCAGCACACGCCCGTGTCAAGCCGCCGGCCGTGCTGGGCATGGACCTGGCCGGTCAGGTAGTGGAGACGGGGCCCGGTGTGGGCGGCTTCGCGGCTGGGGACGAGGTGTACGGCCTGACCGGCGGCGTGGGTGACCTGCAGGGCTCGCTTGCCGAGTTCGTGGCCGTCGACGCGCGCCTGGTGGCCCACAAGCCGGCCGCACTGTCGATGCGTGAGGCGGCCGCGCTGCCCCTGGCGGTGATCACTGCGTGGGAGGGGCTGGTGGACCGAGCCGGGGTACGGGCCGGCCAGAAGGTTCTGGTGCACGGCGGCGCGGGCGGCGTGGGCAGCGTCGCGGTTCAGATCGCCGCTGCCCGCGGGGCGGAGGTGTTCGCCACCGAGTCGGCAACCAAGGGCGACGTGGTGCGGGCCCTGGGGGCGGTGCCGATCGACCACGCCGCGGTGAGCGTGCAGAAGTACGTGGCCGAGCTCACCGGCGGCACCGGTTTCGACATCGTCTACGACACGGTCGGCGGCCCGGTCCTGGACGCCTCCTTCGAGGCGGTTCGCACCTACACCGGCCATGTCGTCAGCTCCCTCGGCTGGGGCACACACGCGCTGGCACCCCTGTCGTTCAAGGGGGCCACGTACTCGGGGGTGTTCACGCTCCTGCCGATGCTGACCGGCCAGGGCCGCGAGCATCACGGCGAGATCCTGCGCGAGGCCGCAGCGCTGGTAGACCAGGGCAAGCTCCGTCCCCTGCTGGACGAGACCCGCTACAGCCTCGCCACCGCAACGGACGCCCACCGGGCAGTGGAGTCCGGCGCGGCCAACGGCAAGGTCATCGTCGACGTCGCCCCCTGACGCCTGCCCCTGCCACAGCACGGCACAGCGCAGCCGGTGGGTTTCCGCTCTGGCCTCCGACAACCGGTCAGAAGCCACGCGGGAGGTCGGGAAGCGGAGAAACCACGCCGTCAAGCCCAACGGCTTGTATCGAAAGCGGGGCCAGAACCAATTTCGCCCAGCCTCATCACCGCGTCCTGCTGCCCGCCGTCACCGCGCCGGTCCTGGGCCGCGGTCGGCTCACCGACGTCTACGAACGCTGACCGCGGCAGCAGGGCGCGGACCTCTGCCGATCAGCAGGCCGCCACCGTCACGGCCGGTGTCGTCCTGCCGGTGCGCTCGGCGGTGACCGCCGGGGACGCGCTGATCATCACGATGTTCCTGACCAGGACGTGCCCCGGGTCCGTGACGGTCACCGACACCCAGGGCGACCACTTCCAGAACGTCGCCGACCTCACCGGCACCGGGCTTGAGCGCCTGCTCGTCCTGGCCGCCTTCGACGTCCGGCCCCTGACAAGCTCGGACTCGATCCGGATCTCCTACCTGGATGCCGGCAGCTACACCGTCGCGGTCGACGAGTTCCGCGGCGTCCACGAGGTCCGGGCCGGCATCCAGCGCTACGGCGAGACAGCCGCCCCGAACCCCCTCGCCGGCAACTACAGCCCGACCACCTGCGAGGCCGGCGACCTGGCGCTCACCGCCGTCGGCAGCCGGACCTACAACGGCGTCGGCTTCGACCCGCCGTGGCACCAACTGCCGGTCGTCCCACCCGCCCCCTACGACCTGGTCCCCGGCTGGGACACCACGACGACCACCGGGCCGTGCGCGGCGGCCGGCAGCGCCGCGTCCCGCTGGGTCCGAGCGTCCGTCTTCTTCCACTGACGTCCGCGCTCGACCGTCCCGGACCGCCCCGGCCTCGCCCGGTGGGCGTCATCCCCCGCGCGGATCAAGCGGGTTGACGTACAAGCGCCCCTCCGAGCAAATGTAGCGGGACTGCCCCCAGCGGGCCGCCGAGGCGAGGTCCGGGAAGAAGCTGCTGCCGTTCAGGTTGGCGCTGGCGTTGCGAAGCACCGGGATGCCGCTGAGCTTCTCGTACTCGGTGAGGATCCGGGCCGCGGCCGCGTCCACCGAGGCGTCGACGGCCTGCAGCCGCGCGGTGCCGTCCACGTGGACGATCGCCGGAACCCGCTGGATACCGCGACCACCGCCGCCAGCAGGGCAGTGAAAGACCTCCCCCGTACCACGACGCCCCCACAGGCTTGCCTCTAACGGCTCTGTTCCGTAGTCGGTGGTGACACTGCGTCCCCGGCTGCAATCATGGGGGGTGGACGATGCCAACTCGCTTGTGAATGTGGTGTTTTCTGGACTGTCGGTGCTGGTCGTCGAGGATGTGGTGGATGGCGGTGAAGTGGTCCGGGTGACGGCCCGGACGATGGATGTCCCGTGGGGTGCGCGAGCCGACCACCCGGGAACGCTGGCACAAGATCCACACCCTCCTCGGCCAGGGCGTCGGCCTGCTGGACTGTTCCCGCCGCCTGGGCCTGGCCCTGAACACAGTCAAGCGCTATCCGCGCATCCCCGAACCGACCGCCGAGCGGATCGCGCCCCAGTACCGGCCGACCCTGGTCGACCCCTACCGCGACCATCTGCACACCAAGGAAACCGCGCTCCTGGACGCGGTCACCGCAGCCTGCCCCGAGACGACCGGCCTCGCCCGCCTGATCCGCGCCTTCGCCGGGCGCCTGGCGCCGGCCGCGGGCAACGACGCCCGGCTCACCGAGTGGATCAGCCAGGTGACACACCCCTACTCGGCGTGGGGCGAGATCGGCCTGCTCGGCCGGGACTTCGCCCTGGGGATGCTCAACCTGATCCACGGGAGCCACCCTCAACCCTCCCCCGCCACAGCGCGAGGTTGTCCCGACACATGACGGTGTCCGGGTCGTCCGGTCCCCGGAGCCGCAGCCGGTCCGCCAGCAGCTCATCGAACGCGGCCGCGGCACCAGCCGCATCCCCCGCTTCCCCCCGCCACCAGGCGAGGTTGTTCCGGGTGTCGAGCGTGTCCGGGTGCTCCGGACCCAACACCCGCAGCCGGTCCGCCAGCAGCTCATCGAACGCGGCCGCGGCACCGGCCGCATCCCCCGCTTCCCCCCGCCAGTAGGCGATGTTGTTCCGGGTGATGAGGGCCTCCGGGTGGTCCGGGCCCAGCACCCGCAGCTGGTCCGGCAACAACTCCTCGAACGCGGCTACAGCGCCGGCCGGATCCCCCGCCCGTCCCCGCCAGTTCGCCACGCTGCTCCGCGTGGCGAGGGCCTCCGGATGGTCCGGTCCCAAGACCCGCGACCGGTCGGCCGACACCTCCTCCAACGCGCCAGCGGCACCCGCCGCGTCCCCCGCCTCCCCATGCCACCAGGCCAGGTTGTGCCGGCAGAGGAGGGTCTGCGGGTGGTCCGGGCCCAGCACCCGCATCAGGTCGTCCAGTAACTCCTCGGCCGCAGCCGCGGCTCCAGCCGCGTCCCCCGTCTTCCCACGCCACCAGGCCAGGTTGTTCCGGGTGGTGAGCGTGTCCAGATGATCCGGGCCCTGGACCCGCACCAGGTCAACCAGCAATCCCTCGGCAGCGGCGGCAGCACCTGCCGTGTCGCCCGCCCGCACCCGCCAGAACACGAGACTGTTCCGGCATCCCAGGATGTCTGCGTGCTCCGGGCCCTGGACCCGCAGGCGGTCCGCCAACAGCTCATCGAACGCGGCCGCGGCACCGGCGGCGTCCCCCGACTCCCCCAGCCACCAGGCCAGGTTGTTCCGGGTGGCAAGGGTGTCCGGGTGGTCCGACCCCAGCACCCGCAACCGGTCCACCACGAGCGCCTCGAACCCGGCCGCGGCGCCCTCCGCATCCCCCGCGTTTCCGCGCCAGTACGCGACGTTGTTCCGGGTGGTGAGGGTCAACGGGTGGTCGGGGCCCAGCACCCTCGTCATGTCGGCCCGCAGCTGCTCGAAGACGGCGGCAGCACCCGCCGCGTCTCCCGCCTCCCCTCGCAGGTTCGCCACGCTGTGCCGCGCGATGAGGGTGTCCGCGTGGTCCGGGCCCAGCACCCGCAGCCGGCCCGCCAACAACTCCTCGGCCGCGGCCACCGCGCCGGCCGCGGCCCCCACCTGCCCCCGCCAGAAGACGAGGTTGTTCCAGCAGGTGAGGGTCTCCAGGTGGTCCGGGCCCTGGACCCGCAGGCGGTCCGCCAACAACGCCTCCAGCTCGACCACGGCACCGACCGCATCGCCCAGCTGCCCCCGCCAGTTCGCCAGGTTGTTCCGGGCGGTCAGGGTCTCCGAGTGGTCCGGCCCCTGCACCCGCAGCCGGTCCGTCAACAACAACTCCGCGGCAGCGGCGGCACCCGCCACGTCTCCTGCCGCCCCCAGCCAGTGCACGAGATTGTGCCGGCAGGTGAGGACCTCGCGGTGGTCCGGGCCCTGGACCCGCAGCCGGTCCACCAGCAACTCCTCGAACGCGGCCGCGGCACCGGCCGCGTCCCCCGACTCCCCCCGCCACCAGGCCAGGTTGTTCCGGGTGGCCAGGGTCTCCAGGTGGTCCGGCCCCTGCACCCGCAGCCGGTCCACCAGCAACTCCTCCACAACAGCCATGGCACCCGCCACGTCCCCCGCCTCCCCCAGCCAGCGCGCGAGGTTGCTCCGACAGGTGAGGACCAGCGGATGGTCCGGACCCTCCACACGCACCCGGTCCACCAGCAACTCCTCGAACGCGGCCACGGCACCGGCCGCGTCCCCCGCCTTCCCACGCCACCAGGCCAGGTTGTTCCGGGCGGTCAGGGTGGCCGGATGGTCCGGACCCAACACCCGCAGCCGATCCGCCAACACCGCCTCGGTGGCGACCACGGCACCGGCCGCGTCCCCCGACTCCCCCCGCCAGCGGGCGATGGTCTCCCGGGTGGTGAGCGTGTCCGGGTGGTCCGGGCCCGACAGTCGCAACCGGTCCGCCAGCAACTCCTCGAACGCGGCCACGGCACCCGCCACATCCCCCGACTGGGCCCGCCAGAAGGCAAGGTTGTGCAGGACGATGAGGGTTTCCGGGTGCTCCGGGCCCAGCACCCGCATCAGGTCGTCCAGCAACTCCTCGGCCGCGTCCCTGGCACCGGCCAGATCCCCCGACGACCCCCGCCAGACGGCGAGGTTGCTCCGGATGAGCAGGGTGTGCGGGTGGTCCGGGCCCAACACCCGCAACCGGTCCACCAGCAACTGCTCGCCGGCGGCCACCGCACCCGCCACATCCCCCGACTGCGCCTGCCAGACGGCGAGGTTGTGCCGGGTGACGAGGGTGTTCGGATGGTCCGGTCCCAGCACCCGCAGTCGGTCCGCCAGCAACTGCTCGGCCGCGTCCCTGGCACCGGACACGTCTCCCGACTGCCCCCGCCAGAAGGCCAGGTTGTCCCGGGTGCGGAGGGTGTCCGGGTGATCCAGCCCCTGCACCCGCAGCCGGTCCGCCAACAGCTTCTCAGCCGCGGCCGCGGCACCCGCCGCGTCTCCCGAGTGCCCCCGCCAGAAGGCGAGGCTGTCCCGGGTGAGCAGGGTGTCGGGATCATCAGGATCATGGAGCCGCAACCGGGCCGCCAGCAACTCATCGAACGCGGCCGCGGCACCGGCCGGATCCCCCGACGACCCCCGCCACCTGGCGAGGTCGTGCCGGCCGGCGAGGGTGGAACGGTGCTCCGGGCCCAGGCGGCGCGCGGTCTCGGCCGTGAGGTGCCGGAAGTGGTCGCGCGCGGCGGCGACCTGGCCGGACTCGCCGAGGCTGCGGCCAGTGCGGTACAGCACGGCGTGCGCGCCGGGCCGGTACAGAGCGGTCTCGGCGTTGCTGGTGAGGGCGGCGGTGTTGGCGCGCAGGGCCTGGGCGAGGTTGGTGTCCCGCTCGACCTCGGGCCAGGCGGCGGTCAGGGCGTCGGCGGCTGCGCGTGCGAGCCTCTCGTGCTGGTCAGGGCCGAGCTTGTCGCGGGTGACGCGCTGGATGAGCTGGTGGACGCGGACGGCCTGGTGGGAGCTGCCGGGGGTGTGGTCGATCAGGCTGAGCCGGTGCAAGGCCCGGAGCGCGCCTGCCGCGTCCTCGACGGTCACCGGCACCAGTCGCCCTTCGCCGCCGGGGGTGCGATGCGCAGTGAGGTAGGCCAGGGCGGGTTCGCCAGCCGGCACGCCACCGGGGATGCCGTTCGGGTCGAGCATCGAGACGAGCTGGAGCATCGGGCGGGCCAGCCCTGCGGGGCGGAGCCGGTCGGCGCGCTCGATGGACAACGACCAGGTGGCGGAGACGGTGGCCGCCTGGCTGTCGGGCCGTGACTCAGGCAGCAGCTCGGCGTACTTCCTGACCTGGTCGGCCAGCAACTCGCGGTATCTGGCGCAGGTGATCCCGTCATCCGCGACGAAGGCGGCGGCCTGCGCCAGTGCAAGGGGCAGGTGTCCCAGATCCGCGGCAAGACCCTCGATCTGTTCGTCGGTCTCATTCTGGTGGCGCGCGCCCAGCACGGAGGCGAGGTAGGCGGCCGCCTCGCCCGGAGTGAACGGACCCACGTTCACCAGGCGCCGGTCGTCTCCGATCAGCGCGGCGTCGCGACGGCGGGTGGTGATCAGGGTGTGGCCGTGTGGGCTGTCGGGGGGCCATAGGTCCTGCAGGTCGGCCGGGTCGGCAACGTCGTCCAGGACCACCAGCCACCGGCACCGCTCCTTGCCGGGTCTGTGCTCCAGCCAACCCAGGAACGCCTCGGCTGCCTGCTCGGGGTCGCTGGGGTCGACGGCCAGCAACTCCTCGGCGGCCTGGGCGTAGCGGGCCACGATGGCCGAACGGGTGCTCGCGCTGACCCAGACCAGCACGTCGAGCTCGTGGGCCTGCCAGGCGGTGCGGGCGTAGTGGGCGGCGAGCTGGGTCTTACCCACCCCGCCCGTCCCGGTCAGTACCTGGGCCGGCACCGCGGCGCCACTGCCGTCGCCGACTGCCGTCAGCAACTTGTCGGCGGCGTCGCGGCGTTGGAAGGACTGGGCGCGGCGCGGGATCTTGCCGACCATGTGCGGCCACGTGGCCCTGGTGCGGGGTGCGGCTTGGTAGTAGCCGATGGCGGTACCGCCGCGGTCAGCCGTGATGATGGTGTACCCGGGTGAGGCCACGATCGCGCCAGATCCGCCTACCTCTGCGGCGGACCCGGCTGCTGAGGGCTTCCCAGAGTCACGTTCCCCGTAGTCACGTTCCAGCCGGCCACGGAACCGCGGTCGGCGCGGATGCCCACGTTCCCTGCGACGTTCACCCCGCCCTGCCCCACCGGCGCGGCACCGGCCTGGCGGGCCAGGGCCTCGAGTTCCCGCACCGCGCGCTCCAGGGCCTCCGCGAAGCCGGGGTCCTGCTCGGCGGCGTCCTCCAGCGCGAGCTCCACCCGCTGGCGGCTGCGGTCGCTCGGCCGCTCCTGGCCCGCCTCGGCCTCCTCGGTGAGCTTCCTGAGGGCGGGATCCTCGCCGAGCTTGGTGCTGACCAGGTCGTGGAAGCGGTCCATCGCCGTGTCCAGCGTGCGGTCGACCTCTGCGTCCGCCCGGCCGGCCACCCGCTTCCCCTTGCGGAGCACCCACGAGAAGACGTACCCGACCGCGAGCTCTATGCCCGTCACCGCACCCCTCCATCCCAATTACTGACAGTGCGTTAGACAATACTCGCAAGTCGCCCTCCGTGCGGGTAAAGTCGCGCGCCTCCTTAACCGACGACCAGGACGTACTCCTGGAGTTCTACAACTACCCGGTCGAGCACTGGATCCACCTGCGGACCACCAACCCCATTGAGTCGACCTTCGCAACCGCCCGTCTTCGCACCAAGGTCACCCGGGGCGCCGGCTCCCGCGCCGCGGCCCTCGCGGTCGCCGTGACCGCCACCGGCAACACCGTCCGCCTGTGGGACGTCGAGAACGGCATGCTCTGGCAGCGCGACGGCAACTACACCACGCAGACCTGGTCCAACTGGACCCCGTGGACCGAGACCAGCGACATCGCCAGCGCCAACGTCGTAGCGATGGGCAACACCGTGCACCTGTTCACGATGGATACCAAAGGCCAGATCACGGAGCGCGACGGCAACTACGACGCCGGCAACTGGTCCCCGTGGTACCCCTGGGGCACCCTGGGCAAGTGACCGGCGGTCAGTGTCACAGGTGACGACGTGATGGTGGGGGGGGGGGGGGGGGGGGGGGGGGGGGGGGGGGGCAGGGGGAGGGGGGGGGGGGGACGGGGGGGGGGGGGGGGGGTGGCTTTTTTTGTCTTTCCCCCCCCCCCCCAGGGCGCGTCGGCCGGTCAGTCCATCCGCTGG
>NZ_JBVHLF010000046.1:5862-31870 GCF_055559155.1 Kitasatospora sp. NPDC024654 | reverse complement strand
TCTCGCCACACTTTACCTCCCCTCCCCCCCCCTCCCCCTCCCCCCCCCCCCCCCCCCCCCCCCCCCCCCCCCCCCCCCCCCCCCCCCCCCCCCCCACGTCTGCGTGCCAACCACCGGGGTCGCCAGGGCCCCGGATGGGCATGGCGACCGTGAACGGGCTTACGGCCTGGGGATGAATAGTCCCGGTGCTGACGGGGCCGTGACGCGAGAAGAGTCGGGCCTCGGCGGCGCGCGGCGGGATCCTGACGATCCGCCACGCGCCGCCGGTCTCGGCCGCACCTCTCAAGCCACCGCATCAGACGGCCACTCGCCCACGGAGACTTCTCGCGAGAGGCCGTACTCACCCGAGAGAAGCACCAATGCTCACTCCGCGTAGCCCGTGGTGCCCGTCGGCCCGAGAACCGGCTACCAACCCTTGGGCTGGCAACACTTGCCGGAATCGCACTCGTCGTGACAAGAACCGCAGTCCCCCCAGCGGCCGCAGTCACCACAGTGGTCCCCCCAGTGGCCGCCGTTCCCACCGTGGTCGTCACCCCACTGATCGCAGGGACAGCACCCGTGACCGCCACCGGTCTCACCACCGGTGGTGCCAGCGGTAGTCGCGACGGTGGTTCCACCCGTCGTACCGGCCGTGGTGCTGCCGGTGGTCCCACCCGTCGTACCCACGGTGGTGCCGCCAGTGCTATTGCCAGTGGTGGTGCCGCCCGTGGTGGTGCCACCAGTCGTACCGACGGCACACGTCGGCCGGGTGATCGTGTTGGTGTCCATCGACACGGTGGCGTTCCGGGCCAGCGCCTGACCTTCGATGCCCGCTCCGGTGTTCGCGGTGATCGACGTCAGGGCCAGGATGCTGCCCACGAAGGTCAGCCAGCCAGCCCGGACAAGTTCGCGGATGTCGCGCTGGGCCTGCTGCTCACTCAGCTCGGTATCCGCCTGGTGGGTGGCACGACGCACGCGGTTACCCATCGTTGCCGGTTCAAGGGCGGTGCGACGCCTGCCGTCCTGTACGTGGCGACCCAGGCTCTTCGGGCTGGCGGTGACCGGCGGGGTCATCTCTACCACGGGCGTGGCTGGGCTGGCGCTGGGCGGCGGCCGGGGCCGTCTGGTCCCGATTCCCTGCCGCATACGCTCCGTGCGGGGGCTCGCCGGACGCTGCGCCGTCAGGCCCGTCCCGCCTGGCGCAGGTGGGGGGCGACGCTGCGCAGTTTCTCGCAGGTCTCCTGGTACTCCCGTTCCGGTGTGGACGTGCCCATCACGCCCGCTCCGGCCCGCAGCCAGGTGCGGCCGTCGTGTCGCAGGACGGTCCGCAGGACCAGGGCGGCGTCCAGCGTGCCTCGGGTGTCCGCGAGGAAGACCGCGCCGCCGTAGAGGCCGCGGGTACCCAGCTCGTAGCGGGCGAGTGCGGAGAGCGCGGCCGCTTTGGGGACGCCGGTGGCGGTGATCGCCGGGAAGAGCGCGGCGAACGCCGACCACGGGCCGTGCCCGTCGCGGAGCCACCCGGCGACCCGCGAGGCCAGGTGCTGCACCGATCCGCGCTCCTTGATCGTCATGAACTCCTCGACCGCGACCGAGCCGGGCCGGCAGACGCTCGCCAGTTCCTCGCAGGCCAGCCGCACCGAGATGGCGTGCTCGTGGACCTCCTTGGGGTCGGCGAGGAGCTCGTCGCGCAGCCGGCGGTTCTGCTCGCCGTCCGGGCCGAGGGCCCGCGTCCCGGCGAGTGGCTGGGTAACGACCCGGCCATCCGCCTCCACCTCCACGACGGTCTCCGGGCTGAACCCGGCCGCCTGCCAGCCGCCGAGATCCAGCAGGAACGACCGGGCGGGGGTGTTGGCCCGGCGACCGGCGAGGTAGCAGGCGGCCAGGTCGGGGTGGGCGTCTCCGGGTAGGGGTACGGCCCGGGACACCACGGCCTTGGCGATCCTGCCCGTGCGGATGTCGTCGACCGTGTCGGCGACGGCCTGCCGGTACTCCGCGGCGCCGGTCGCGATGATCCGCTCGACCTCGGGCACCGGGCAGGTGCCCGAGGTGGCGTCCGCCTGCCCGGATCCGGCGTCGAGCAGCGAGGCGGTCCTGGCCGCCAAGGAGGCTTCCACCGCACGGACTTCGGCCTTGGCAGGGGTGAGGACCACCTCCACCCTCGGTACCAGCAGATACACCAGGGGTGCCGCGACCGCCGGCTGCGGGACGTTGTGCAGCAGGTGGGCCAGCTCGAAGGCCGCCCAGCCGTACACCCTCCGGTCGCCGGCCCTTACCTGGCCCAGGGCTGCGAGGGCCTCGGCGACCCGGTCGAGCGGGCGACCCTCCGTCGGGAGCACCCAGGCCGTGTCGCCGGCCCGGACGGTGATCTGCTCGGCTGCGACGGACAGGGTGCCGGCGGCCCCCGCGGCGAAGTACCAGGTGCCCGTGCGCTCGTAGACGGCGTACTCCTCGCCCAGTCCGGCCGCCGCCAGACGCGCCGCCGCGCCGGCGGGGTCCTCGCAGACCGGGAGGACGGCCTCGTGCTCGGCCAGGGGTATCGCACGTGCCCACTCCCGCAGGCCGTTCGGCAGCTGTCTGGTCATCCTTGGTGCTCCTTCGAGGGACGGTACGTGCTTGCTCACCGGGCGGCCGCCAGGCGCCAGCCCTCGGCACGGCTGCGCTGTCGCCAGAAGTCCGTGTAGGTGCCACCCGCGACGACGAGCTCGTCGTGCGTCCCGCGTTCGGTGATCCGGCCCTGCTCCAGGACCAGGATCTGGTCGGCGGCCCGCACGGTCCGCAACTGGTGGGCGATCACCAGCAGCGACTTCTCCCGGGCCAGGGTCGCGACGGTGGCCTCCAGGACAGCCTCGTTCTCCGGGTCGAGCGCCGCGGTGGCCTCGTCGAGGACCAGGATCGGCGCGTCCTTGAGCAGGGCGCGGGCGATCGAGACCCGCTGGCGCTGGCCTCCGGACAGCGCGGTGCCTCCCTCGCCGACCCAGGTGGCCCAGCCGTCCGGCAGTTCGCCCACCACCCGGTCGAGCCCGGCGAGTTCGGCCGCGCGCCGCAGCCGTTCGTCGCTCGCCGCGGGGTCGCCGAGGCGTACGTTCTCCTCGATGGTGCCCTCGAAAAGGTAGACGTCCTGGAAGACGACCGAGACCAGCGCGGCCAGGTCGTCGGCAGCGATGTCGCGGACGTCGACGCCGCCGATGCTGACCGTGCCGGCGGTGGTGTCCCAGAACCGGGCGAGCAGCCGGGCGACGGTGGTCTTGCCCGCTCCGGAGGGTCCGACCAGCGCGGTCAGGCCGGTCTCGGGCATCCGGAAGCTCACTCCGTCGAGCACGGTGGCGGCCTTCCCGGCAGCTGCGGGGTAGCCGAAGCTCACACGGTCGAACTCCACCCCCACGCGCTCCGGCCGTCGGGGGGCGGCGGGCTGGGGGAAGGGCTGTTCGTCGAGCACCGCGGTCAGCCGCTCCAGGCTGTTGCGGGCGACCCGCAGCCCGGCGCCGAGATCGGCGGCGGCCGAGACACTGTCGACCAGGCGGGCGGTGAGCACCACCACGGCGATCGGGGTGGAGACGGCGAGCGAGGCGTGCAGGGCCCGGGAGGTGCCGAGAGCCAGCACCAGGGCGAGCAACATGCGGGCGGCGAAGGCGAAGGAGAGCAGCCCCGGGACACCGCGCACGATCAGGGCGCGGTCGACCCGGGACTCGGCGACCAGGGCCTGGTCCAGCGCCGCGTGGCCGTCCACCGTACGGCCGAAGGCTCGCAGGACGGGCTGGTTCCGCGCGAACTCCAGGACCCGGTCGGCGGATTCGGCGATCGCGCCGTCCCTTCCCTGGTCGAGTCGGCGGACCACGGCGGTGCTCCAGAGCTGGGCGGCCAGCAGGACGGGTGCGCAGAGCAGCAGCACCAGGCCGGTCCGCCAGTCGAGGAGCAGGGTGGCGGCGACGATGGTGGCGGGCGTGAGCACCGAACTGATCAGCGGGCGCAGCAGATGCGCCGGCATGTTCATCACCTGGATGACGTTCTGGCTTGCCTGCCCGGCCAGTTCGGCGGCCCGCCCGGCGGTGAACCAGCCGATGGGCAAGGAGAGCGCCCGGTCCGCCAGGCGCCGGTGCAGCACTCGGGCGAGGTCCGAGCCGACCGTGAAGCCGGTGCTCAGGGCGGCCGCCTGGAGGACGGCATAGCCGAGCGAACACACCGTCAGGGCGGTCAGCCAGGGCCACACCCGGCCGGGAGAGTCGCCCAGCAGGGTGCGCAGGACGGGGACCAGGAGGGCGAAGGTGACACCCTGCAGGAGGCCGGCGCCGGTCAGTAGGACGAGCAGCCGTCGCAGCGGTCGTGCGCCTTCGGGGCCGAGGGCGCGGATCAGGTGGCGGATCATCGGTCGGTGGCCTCTCGGTGGTGGTCGGGATCGCCGGCCGCGAGAGTGGCGACGGCCCGCCTCGGTGTCTCCTGGGCCTGCCACATCCGCGCGTAGCGGCCCTGGGCGGCGAGCAGTTCCTCATGGCGTCCCCGCTCGCTGATCCGTCCCCGGTCCAGGACGGCGATGAGGTCGGCAGAGCGGATGGTCGCCAGCCGGTGGGCGATGACGAGCAGGGTGCGCCCCACCGCGAGGGTGGACAGGGCGTCCTGGATCAGTGCCTCGGACTGCGGATCGGCGAACGCGGTCGCCTCGTCCAGCACGATGACCGGGGTGTCGGCGAGCAACGCCCGGGCGATGGAGAGGCGTTGGGCCTCGCCGCCGGAGAGCTGCGCCTCGGTGCCGACCACGGTGTCGTAGCCCTTGGGCAGGGTGGTGATCCGGTCGTGGATCCGGGCGGCCCGGGCGGCCCGCCGCACTTCCTCGTCGGTGGCCTCGGGCCGGCCGAGGCGGATGTTCTCCGCGACGGTGGCGCGCAGCAGCCGCACGTCCTGCAGGACGAAGCCGACGTGGCGGTAGAGATCGGCCGCCCGGATGTCCCGGACGTCGACTCCGCCGACTTTCACGCTCCCGGTCGTCACGTCGTGGAAGCGGGGCAACAGGGCGGCGAGGGTCGACTTACCGGAGCCGGAGGGCCCCACCAGGGCGGTGACGGTGCCCGGTTCGAGGTCGAGGTCGATGCCGGTGAGGGCGTCGGTGAGCCCGTCGTAGGAGAAGGACACCCCCCGCAGCGACACCCGCGCGCCGACCGGGGTGGCGGGAGCCGCCGGCTCGGTGAGGACGGGGGCGTCCAGTAGGGCGGCGATCCGGACGGCGGCCGCCTGCCCCATCCTGATCTGCTGGACGCGGGTGCCGACGACGCCCATCGGGGCGCTGACCACCGGGCCGAGCAGCACGAACGGGACCAGGTCCGCGGCGGGCAGCCGGCCGCCGGTGACCAGGGCCGCCCCCACACCGACCAGGAGCAGCAGCACCACGACCGGCGACACCACCAGCTGCGCGGCGGTGGAGGCCACCAGGGTGCTGCGGACCCAGCTGCCGAAGAAGTCGGAGAACGCCTCGGTGGCCGCCAGGAAGCGTGCCTGGGAGGTCCGTCCGCGGCCGAAGGTCTTCACCACGGCGATCCCGCTCGCGAACTCCACGGCGGCCGCCGAGATCCGGCCCAGGACCCGCCCGTACTCGGCCATCCGCGCCTTCGCGCCGGACATCGCCCGCCCGTACAGGTAGCCGCCCAGCAGCAGCGGCAGCACGCTGAGCAGCGCGAGGCGCCAGTCCACGGTGAGCAGGTAGGCCAGCGCGAGCAGCGGCGCGGTGAACAGCGTGGTGACGTCCAGCAGGGTGTGCGCGACCAACGAGTGCAGGGCCTGCACGTCCTCCTGGACCGCACTGCGGATCTCGCCGGAGCCGCGGTCGGTGATCCGGCCGAGCGGCATCCGGCCGACCCGCTGGGCCAGCTCGCGGCGCAGGCCCAGCTGTAGCTCGTTGTCGGCGAGGTGGCCGACCACTCCGGCGGCGAATCCGCAGGCCAGCGCGGCGAGGCCGGCGGCGCCGGCCAGGGTGACCAGCGGCCACACCTGCCGACCGGTCGGGGCGGCCGCACCGGTGAGCCGGGCGGCGAGCCGGGCGATCGCGACGAAGGGGACGATGCCGCACCCGGCGGCGACGGCCTGGAGTCCGACGGCCAGTGCCAGACGGCCGCGGACGGGCCGGAGGAGGCGGCGCAGCGGAGGCTGGGTGGTCATGGGACGAGGACTCCGATCTCGGGGATGGGCCGGCCGCCGGCCTCGGTGATCCGGCGGCTTGTCATGCCTGCCTCGCGGGCGAGTTGGGCGACGTCGAAGGTGTGCCAGTGATAGCTGTCGGCGACCTCCCGGACGGTGCGGCCGTCGCGCAGCACCCGCCAGGTGGTGGTGAAGCGCATGGCGTCGCCGCCGGCGGGTTCGCCGCCGATCCACCACTCGTAGGTCTGCCGGCCGATGGTCTCGCGCAGGGACATCACCGGTGGGATGCTGCGGGGCGCGGAGACGCCCATGAGCTCCACGATGATGGGTCCGCCGGCCGGCAGCCGCTGGGCCAGCCGTCGCCAGAGGGCGGTGCGCTCCGGGCGGGTGAGGTGGCCGGCCACGCCGAAGATCACGACGGCTGACAGGCGGTCGGGCAACGGCAGGTCCTGGGCCGCGCCGGCCACCACGGTCACCCGGCGGCGCAGCTCCGGCTCCCGGGCGATCCGGGCGGTGAGGACGGCGCGCATGGTCGCGGACGGTTCGGCGGCGAGGATCTCGGCCTGCGGGAGCGCGGCGGCGATCACCTCGGTGATCCGGCCGGTGCCGGCGCCGATCTCCAGGACCGGGCCGTGGGAGGTGTCCAGGCCGGCCAGCACCCGGGCGAGCGGTGGGCCGCTGCTCGTGGTGTGCCGTACGGCGACCAGGTCGTAGAACTCGGCTGAGGGCGAGTAGTAGTCGATCATGTGGGCCTCGGTCTGCTGGGTCTGGGGACCGGCGGGGGCCGGCCGCTCACGGGGTGCTCGGCCAGCCCCCGCCGGCCGCGCCGAGCGCGGGGTCGAGCGTTCTGAGCAGCGCGGTCACCACCTGGTGGCGCTGCGGGACGAGGTAGAAGTGGCCGCCGGGGAAGGTGCGCACCGTGGTGCGTGCGGTGGTCAGTCGGGCCCAGCCGCCGGTCCGGTCGCGGTGCGGCCCGAGGTCGAACTCCGGATCGCGGTCACCGGTGAACACCGCGATGGGCCGGCCCAGCGGCGGGCGCTCGGCGGGCCGGTGCGTCTCGATCAGGCGGTAGTCGTTGCGGACGTAGGCGAGGACCGCGGCGCGCAGGTCCGGGTCGGCGAGCACCTCGGCGTGGGTGCCGCCGAGCCGTGCCAGCTCGGCGGCGAGCGCGTCGTCGTCAGCGCGGTGGAACGCTCCGGACCGGGCGGTGCCCGGTGCCGCGCGGCCCGAGACGAGCAGCCGGCCCGGTTGCGGGAGGCCTCGGGTGCGCAGCGCGTGGGCGAGTTCCCAGGCGACGGCCGAGCCCATGCTGTGGCCGAACAGGGCGTAGGGGCGGTCGAGCAGCGGTGCCAGCGCGTCGGCCGCCGCGGTGACCAGGGCGTCCATCCGGTCGGCCGCGGGCTCGGTCCAGCGGTCCTCGCGGCCCGGGTACTGGACGGTGATCAGCTCGACCTGCGGCGGCAGCAGCGCCGTCCAGGGCCGGAAGAAGCTGGCTCCTCCCCCGGCGTGCGGCAGACACACCAGCCGCAGCCGGGCCCCGGGACGCGGGGCCCAGCAGCGCAGCCAGGGCCCGAGGCGGCGCGCGAGCGCCCGGGGGTCCGTGGTCAGCCCGGTGCTCACCAGGTCACCGGCATCCGCTCGACGCCGAAGGTGGCCGAGTCGTGCTTGAACTCGATCTCCTCGTACGGGACCGCGAGGCGCAGCGTGGGCACCCGGCGGATCAGCGTCTCCAGCGCGATCTCCAGTTCCAGCCGGGCCAGGTTCTGCCCGAGGCACTGGTGGGGGCCGAAGCCGAAGGCCAGGTGCTGGTTGCCGGCGCGGCGGATGTCGATGCGGTCCGGGTCGGGGAACCGGTCCGGGTCGTGGTTGGCCCCGGCGATCAGGCCGATGACGCCGTCGTCCGCGGGGATGGTCCGGCCGGAGAGCTCGATGTCCTCGGTGGCGACGCGCAGCGGGATGGAGTCGGAGATCGATGTCACCCGCAGGAACTCCTCGACGGCGCCCGGGATCAGGGCGGGCTCGGTGCGGAGCTCCGCCAGCAGTTCGGGGCGGCGCAGCAGCAGGAGGGTGGAGAGCGCGATCATGCTGGTGCTGCTCTCGCGCCCGGCGTTGATGGTGATGCCGACCAGCGAGAGCAGTTCCTGCCTGGTGAGGTGGCCGGGTTCCAGCTGGTCGACGACCAGCTGGGAGAGCAGGTCGTCACCGGGCTGCTCGCGGCGCTGGTCGACCAGGTTGGAGATCAGCTTGAACAGGCCGCCGAGCGCCGCCATCACCTCCTCGCTCGTGCTGGTGCGGGAGCCCGAGATCCGGGTGACGTCACGGAAGAACTCCAGGTCCTGGTCCGGGATGCCGAGCAGGTCACAGATCACCGCGGTGGAGACGGCGTTGGCGTAGTGCTCGATGAAGTCGGCCGGTCCGGGCGCGGCGAGCATGGCGTCGAGGCAGGCGTCGGCAATCGCCTGGACCGCGGGGCGTCTGGCGCGGGCCTTGCGGACCGTGAACTCCGGCAGCAGCATCCGGCGGAAGCGGGTGTGCTCGGGGGCGTCGGTGCGGATGAAGGGGCGCAGCCGGGCCCCGGCATCCTGTTCGCCCTCGCCGAGGGCGGGGAAGTTGGGGCGGCTGATGTCCGCGCTAATCCGGGGGTCGGCGAGCAGCGCGCGGACGTCCTGGTAGCGGGAGACCACCCAGGCCTCACGTCCGGTGGGCAGGGTGACCGGGGCGACGGGCTCCTTCTCGCGCAGCTCGGCGTACGGTTCGGGCGCCGCGAAGGGACAGCCGCGGCGCATGGGGAAGGGTGCGGTCATGATGGGTCCTTGGGGTCCGAGGGAGTCGGGGTGAGCACGGCCATCGGTGGGGCGCCCGGGAGGGTGGCCAGCGGTCGCACCCGGAGTCCGGACTCCTTGGCCAGCCGGCCGAGGTCGAACGGGATCCAGCGGTAGGAGTCGTGCACCTCGCGCAGCGGCGCGCCGCCGGCGGTGGCGTCGGTCTGGTGGACGCGCCAGGTGGTGTGCAGCACCATGGCCTCGTCGTCGTCCGGGTCGGGGGCACCGGAGAACCACCACTCGTACCGGTTGTGGCCGGCCTCGGCGGTCGCCAGCCGGGTTTCGGGAAGGGTCAACGGCCTTTCGAGGCCCATGAGTTCGACGACGATACGGCCATCCGGCAGGAGCCTGTCGAGCAACCGCCGCCACAGCCGGTCGCGTTGCTCGGCGTCGAGGTGGCCGAGCACTCCACAGAGCACCACCGCGCTGATGCGGCCCGGGAGTTCGAGGTCGGGTGCGGCGCCGTCGGTGACCGTCACCCGGGGCCGCAGTCGCGGGTCAGCGAAGACCCGGCTGGTGAGCACGGCCCGCATCGCGGTGGACGGTTCGCTGGCCAGCAGCTCCGCATCCGGCAGGGCCAGTGCCACGGCCTCGGTGATCAGCCCGGTCCCCGCGCCGATGTCGACGATCGGTCCCTGGGAGGTGTCCAGGCCGGCCAGCGCGCGGACCACGGCCGGCGCGCTGCCAGTGGCGGTGTGCACGCCCGCGACCAGGTCGAAGAACTCGGCCGACGGGCCGTACTGGACCGACTCGGCGGGAGTGATGGGTGGGGACAACTCCCCTTGCACTGGAATGAGTTCACCTATGGACAGCGGGCGCGGCGTGGTCGGCCGGACGATCTCGGGCGGTCCGAGCACGGCCGCCAGCTCCGACCAGACGCGGCAGACCGTCAGGTCGTACTGGGCGGACCGGAGCGGGTCCCGGGCGGCCTCGACGGCGGCGGCCAGGCCGTCGAGCGCCCGCCCGATCGCCTGCGGCCACAGCTCCTCGAACATCCCGCGGAAGGATCCGGGCACGCCGATCACACTGGTCGTCGGCAGGTCCAGCGCCTCGGTACCGGGCCCCTCCAGGACGAAGCGGTGGCTCGCGTCGCGGTCGACGTGCAGGCGCGGGCTCCACAACAGCGGCCCGTGGGTGTCGGCCAGGGTGAGCACGCCCCCGTCGGTGCCGATCGACAGCCGGTGCCAGTGCAGCGCGTGGTTGTCCCGGTCCGCCGGGTCGAGCTGGTTCTGCACCCGCAGGGTCAGCGGTACGCCGCCGAGGATCCCCTGCACGGTACGGAACGGCTGCGCGCCGAGCTCCGGGGGAACCGGCGCGGACGCGGAGAACCGCCACGGCCGCAGCGTGCCGAGTGCCCGCCCGAGGATGTCCACCATCGGATGCAGCAGGTGCACGGGGGTGGCCGCGTCGACGAAGAGCGGCCGGCCCCGGGCGACCAGCCGGCGGGCCACCTCGGTGAAGTCGAGCACCGAAGTCACGTGCGGGTAGTGGGTGTTGATCCGGTACTGCAACCGGTGCTCGCGGGCCAGCTTCAGGCAGGCGGTCAACTCGTCGAGGTGGACGGGGTGTTCCTGGAGGACATGGATGCCACGGCCGAGCAGCTCCCGGGCCAGCGCGCTTCCCTCCCCGCCCGAGATCGTCGAGCCGACCACGACGCAGGCCACATCAACGCCGCCGTCCGGCAGTTGGCCGACCGCGGTGTAGAGCGGAACCCCCAGCCGCTCGGCGAGGCCGCAGGAGGCCGTGGAGCCGCGGGCGAGCAGACCGGCCAGGGTGTACCCGGGGCGGCTGCGCACCGCCTCGACGTAGAACCGGCCGAAGTTGGTGCCGCAGACCAGCACCCGCAGCGGTGCACGGGTGGTCACAGGGCTCCCTCCTCGACCAGGCCGTCAGCTTGCTGGGCCGGGTCGGAGAGTTCGAACCGGTCGGCCGCCCCGCCGGCCGCGATCGGCCGCGCCACGGCGTCCGGATCGAGCACGTCGCAGGCGAAGTGCACGCCCGGCGGGACGCTGCCGCGCAGCACGGCGTCGGCGGCGAGCGCCCCGACGGCGGCGGTCAGCCGGTAGCTGCTCGCCGTCCGCAGGGTCAACCGGCGCGCGGCCAGGGCGCCATCGGCGGTGCCGTTCAGGGTGAAGTCCATGACGTAGTACGGGCTGCGGCCGGCCAGGTCCAGACCGGCGGCGCGGATCAGCCGAGCCGCCAGCTCGTCGCGGTCGGCGCCCTGGGCCAGCCGTCCGGGCAGCAGGTTCAGCAACTCCCGGACCTGCGGCCCGGGGTGGACGTTGAACCAGTCGGCGTACTCCAGGCCGAGGTCGGCGGCGAGCCGCTCGGTCTCCGCGCCGAGGAAGGGCTGCACGGCGACCCGGCCGGGGAAGCCCGGCGTCTCGGTCTGCTCGGCCGCCCGCAGCGCCCGGGACCGCTTGCGGCCGTCGCGCCAGGCGGCCAGCGGTTCGCCGTAGGAGGCGCCCCGGGCCCCACCGGTGGTGAGCGACAGCAGCAGGTCCGCGGCGACGGTCGGTGAGCAGGATTCCAGGCCGCCGCAGTAGGCGGTGAGCGCGGTGACGGTGTCCAGCCCCTGCCGGGCCAGCCAGCGCGGCAGGATGCTGGACAGGCCGGGCAGCGCGCCCGCCGACAGCACCACGGCGTGCCGGGCCGCGCCCGCCGTGCCGTCGCGCGACAGCTCCTCGGCGGCCGGATCGTCCCCCGCCACGTCGACGCAGTGCGCGCCCGCGGCCAGGGCCGCCCGCGCGGCGGCGTCCTTCCACCGGTACGTGGGCCCGGCGCAGTTGAGCACCAGGTCGCAGCCCTCGGCGAAGGCCGTGAGGCTCGCCGGGTCGGCCAGATCGACCGGCACCACCTCCGCCGCACCGCCGAGCTCCTCCCGCGCGACCCGCCGCAGCGCGTCCGTCCGCCGCCCGCCCAGGCGCGGCGCGGTGTGCCCGAGGTCGCGCAACTCCCGCACCGCGGCCCGGCCGACCGCGCCCGACGCGCCCAGCACTCCGATCGTCCGGCGGCCCGTCATCGGGTCACCGCCCCGCCGGTCAGCTCGTCGAGGAGCTTGAGCACCGCGGGCGCGTGCTCGACCGACAGGCAGCTGAAGTGGTCGCCCGCGATGTCCACGATGCTCAGTTCGCCGAGGGCCAGGGTCTCCCAGTACGTGGTGACGGCCGCCTTGCTGCCCGGGAAGGGGTAGGCCCCGCTGTGCCGCAGGAAGGTGATGTCGCCCGCGTACGGTTCGGCGTCGTACCGGGTGATGGCGAAGACGCTCTGCCGGAAGGCGAGGACCAGCCGGGTCATGTGCTCGGGCTGGTAGCTGCCCGCGGCGGCCGGCACCGCCTCGCACATCCGGGCGATCCGCACGGCCCGGGGTACCTCGGCGAGTTCGCGGAAGCGGCGGGCGACGTCGGCGTGCACGCCGCCGAGAGCGGCCAGGCCGCCGTCGGGCAGCACGCCCGGGCTGCCGGCCAGCACCGCGTCGGCCGCGGCGGCCACCTGGAGCTGGTCCGCCGGGAAGCCCAGGGCCGCGGGATCGATGCCCATCATGACGGCGAAGGAGTACTCGGCGAGCAGTTCGTCGTCCAGCCGGAAGCGCGGGCTGTGGCTGCTGATCACGGTCAGGCTCGCCACGTCGGCGCCGGACTCGGCGAGGTTGCGGGCCACCTCGGTGGCGATCAGACCGCCGAGGCAGTAGCCGACCACGTGGAAGCTGCGGCAGCCGCCGGCCAGCAGCTCCCGGGCGTAGTCGGCGGCGAGCTGTTCGATCAGTCCCTCGGGCGGCGCCGCCAGATAGCGGTCGAGGCTCGGGACCTCCAGGCCGACGACATTGGCGATGCCCGGGGAGCGCCGCCGGATCTCGGTGACCAGCGCCCGGTAGGGCATGATCGTGCCGGTACCGGCGTGCACCAGGACCGTGGTGGGCTCGTCGGGTGATCCGCTGCCGTGCAGGTGCACCACGGGGTTCACCGGCTCGGCGGTGCCCGGCTCGGCCTGCTGTCCGCCCGTCAGGTCACGGAGGAAGGCGGCGAGTCCGGCCACCGTCGGGCGGCGCAGCATGTGCCGCAGCACGAGCTCCCACTCCAGGTCGGCGGCCTGCGGGATCCGCTCGCGCAGCCGCCCGACCATCCGGGCGACCAGCAGCGAGTCACCGCCCAGCGCGAAGAAGTCGTCGTCCCGGCCGATCCGCTCCAGCTCCAGCAGGTCCGCCCACAACTCGGCCAGCCGGCTCTCCAGTTCGTCCAGCGGCCGGTCGTCGGCCGACCGCTCGGGCCGGTCCGCCTCACGCGGCAGCCAGGAGAGCAGCCGGGCCCGGTCGGTCTTGCCGTTGGCCGTGCGCGGCAGGGCGTCGAGGACCTGCCAGACGGCCGGGACCATGTACTCGGGCAGCCGGGTCGCGGCGTGCCGGGCCAGCTCGCCCGCGGGGAGCCGGACCCGGTCGGTCTTCAGCCGGGCCAGGAACAGCTCCTGGCCGGTGGCGGCGAGCGGGTCCGCCGGCTCGGGCAGCACCCGGACGTCGGCGGCGCCGTTCCGTTCCAGGAGGTCGAGCCACTGCGGCCGAGTGAGGAAGGACTGCCCGCTGCCGGCCCGCAGATCGGTCCAGCTGCGGCCGGCGACCTCCAGGAACTCCATCGACACCAGCAGCGGCGGGTGGTCGTCGCGGGTGTTCTCGACGAAGGCCAACTGCCCGCCGGGCGCCAGCAGTTCGCGCAGCCGACGGACGGCGGCCTCGGCGTCCGCGGCGGCGTGCAGGGTGTTCGCGCAGACCACCACGTCGAAGGAGTTGGGCAGCAGGCCCTGCGGCCGGATGTCCTGGTCCACGTCGAAGCGCTGGTAGCGGATCCAGGGGTGGTCGGCGAACCGCTCGCGCGCCTCGTTCAGGAAGAACGGCGAGGCGTCGGTGAACAGGTAGTCCACGCCGTACTCGGCGAGCACCGGCACCAGTTCGCCGGTGGTGCCGCCGACGCCGCCGCCGACCTCCAGGATCCGCAACCGCTCCTCACCCGCGTGTCCGGCGGCGATCTCCCGCAGCGCGGCCACCAGTGCGTGGTTGAGGTGGCGGATCGCCAGGTTGTCCCGGTACGCGGCGTCGGCTGCCTCCAAATCGGCACCGGGGAAAAGCAGCTCGCGGACGTCGGTGCGGCCGCTGAGCAGTTCCGGTAGCCGGTCGGCGCAGGTCCGCATCACGTCGAGCAGTGCGGTGCTCCAGCCGACCTCGCGCTCCAGGGTGGCGGCGTGCTGCCAGGCCCGTTCGAGCTCGGCCGCGCCGACCCGGCGCAGGGCGCCGTACCGGCCGTCGGCGGCGTCCAGCCGGCCACGGGAGGCCAGCGCCCGCAGCCAGCGCCGCACGAGGTGCCGGTGGCGCGGGGTGGCCCCCAGGCCGGCGCTCACCTCCTCCTCGGAGTGCCTGCCGCCGTCCGTGAACGGCCCCTGGAGGACCTGGGTCATCACCGCGAGCGCGACCTCGTCGAGGGCTTCGAGGAAGGCGGTCAGCCGCTCGGCGTCCACCGCGGCGGACGCGGTCCGGATCGCCCGTGCCGCGGCCTGGTGGACCTCGGCGGCCCGGCGGGCGCCCGCCGGGTCGGCGTCCCGCCGGGCGGGCTCGACGAACGCGGCCAGCCGTCGCCCGCCCGCGGCGGAGTCGTCGACGACGACCGTGCCGACCGCGACGCCGGGATGCGACTGGACGGCGGCCTCGACCTCGGCGAGCTCCACCCGGTAGCCGCGGATCTTCACCTGGGCGTCCTTCCTGCCGAGGAACTCGATCTCCCCGCTGGGCAGGTAGCGACCCAGGTCACCGGTGCGATACAGCCGATCGCCGCTGCGCGGGTCGGTGGGGAAGCGCTCTGCGGTGCGGCCGGGGTCGCCCAGGTACCCCAGGGCCACCCCGGCGCCGCCGATGTACAGCTCACCGGGCACCCAGTCGGGGCGCGGGCGCATCGCGTGGTCCAGCACCTGGAAGCGCTGGTTCGCCAGCGGCCGGCCGTACGGGATGCTCGGCCTGGTGGTGTCGACCTCCCCGACGCGGTGGGCGATGGACCAGATGGCGCCCTCGGTGGCCCCGCCGAGGGCGTCGATCTCCAGGCCGGGCAGGATCGCCCGGGCCTCGTCGGGCAGCGCCACCGGGATCCAGTCGCCGGAGAGCAGGGCGAGGCGCAGGCTGCTGCCGTGCGGAGGGGCCGAGCGCAGCCAGGCGCAGAGCATCTGCAGTTGGCCGGGCACCGAGTTCCAGACCGTGATGCCGGCACCGGCGATCAGCTCGGCCCAGTGCGAGGGGTCCCCGCGGCGCGCGGCCTCGGGCAGCACCAGCACCCCGCCCACCGACAGCGGGCCGAACAGGTCGTAGACGGAGAGGTCGAAGCCGAGCCCCGCCACGCCGAGGAGTCGGTCGCCGGCCGAGAGGCGGTGGCGGCGGTTGATGTCCTGGACGGTGTTCCCGGCCGCCCGGTGGCTGATCAGCACACCCTTGGGCGTACCGGTGGAGCCGGAGGTGTAGATGACGTACGCGAGGTCGTCCGGGCCGACCCGGCGCTCGGGCAGGCCGTCGGGAGCCGCTCCCTCGGGCAGCTCGTCCACGGCGATGGCGGTCAGCGGGTCGGCGAGGTCGCCGGATTCCAGCAGCCAGGACTGCGACAGCACGGTACGCACCCCGGCGTCGGCGAGGATCGCGTCGCGTCGGGCGGCCGGCTGGGCGGTGTCGACGGGCAGGTAGGCGCCGCCCGCCAGCAGCGTGCCGAGCACGGCGACGACCTGCTCCCAGCCCTTGTCCATCCAGATCGCCACCGGCTCCGCCGGGTGCAGCCCAGAGGTGACCAGCCGTTCGGACAACTCGGCTGCTCTCGCGATGAGTTGATCGTACGTCAGAACAAGGTTGGCGCTCTCGACCGCGACCGCGTCCGGGGTCTCCAGCGCGCGGGCCAGGACGGCCTCGTGCAGCAGGGTGTCCGGCAGCGGACCGGCGGTGTCGTTGACCCGGGCCCGCCGCGCGGCCTGGTCGGCAGGCAGCTCGATCCGGGCCGGGCGCTCCCAGGCAGCACCGTCGGTGGCCAGGAGTTCCAGCAGGGCGACCCAGGAACCGAACATCGACTCGGCCAGACCGTCCGGCAGCACGCCCTCGCGGACGTCCCAGGAGAGGGCGAGGGTGTCCCCGCGTGCCATCACCTGGCAGTCGATCCACACCTGCGGGGTCTGGGTCGCGGCATACCGGACAGGAGCAGCGGCGGACTGGCCACCGCCCAGCGCGCTGGTGAAGACCACCGGCATGAGCACGGGCGCGCCGGCCCGGTGGGATAGCTCGGCCAGCACCTCGGTGCCGGTGAACAGCGGGTGCGCCAGGTCCTCCAGCAGCCGGCCGCCGAGGTCGCGGGCCCGCTCGGTGAACGACGCCTCCTCGGTGAGATCGACCGCGAGCAGCTCCACGGAGGTGAAGTCGCCGACCACTCGGTCGATCTCCGGGTGCAGCGGAAGGCGGTCGACCGTCGGCACGTTGAGGGTGAACCGCGGGACGCGCGCCCAGCGGCCCACGGTCTCGGCATACGCGCCGAGCAGCACGACGGAGGGGGTCAGCCCGCGCTCCCGGGCGTGGGCGGTGAGCAGTTCGGCGGTCCGCGCGGGGAGCAGCCGCTCCAGGCGACGGAAGCGGACACTGTCGGGGACGACCGTGGCAGGTGCCGCCCAGCCCTCCGCGGTGGGCAGTTCGGGCGCCGGCGGCAGTTCGTCGAGCCGGACGGTCCAGTACGCGCGGTCGCTCGCGTACCCGGGCGTCTCCGCCAGGGCGCGGCGGGCCAGCACGTAGTCGCGGAACCCGACGGTCAGTGGCGGCGGTTCGGTCGCCGTGCCGGTGTACTGCGCATGGAACTCGGCGAGCAGCAGCCGCAGTCCGGCGTGGTCCACGGCGAGCAGGTCGAACGACAGGTGGAGCACCGCCCGGTCCGGTGCCCGGGTGGTGTGCACGGTGAACAGCGGCCAGCGGTCGGTGTGTCCGGTGCGGTGCGACAGCCGGTCGCGGGTGTCCAGGACGGCAGCCTCCAGGCCCGCCGACGAGGTCTCGGTGTCACCCACCTCGACGCCCGGTACCTTGGGCAGGACCTGCTGGTAGCCCTCCGGGTGGACCACCGCGCGCAGCATGTCGTGCCGGGCCACCAGGGTGTTCCACACCTCGGCGACCCGCCGCGGGTCCAGCTCCGGGTAGGCCAGCTCGACGTACGCATGGCAGGCGACGCCGCCGTAGTCGTAGGCGTCGGCGCGGCCGATCAGGTACGCGGCCTGGAGGTCGGTCAGCGGGAACGGCTCGTAACGGCCGTCCGCGTCGTGTTCCAGGGTCCGGCGCTCGGCGACGCGGGCGAGTTCCGCCAGCATCTCCGCCTTGTGCAGGAGCAGCTCGGCGCGGCGTTCCTCGGTGAAGTAGCCCTTGGGCGCGCGGTACCGCAGCTGCCCGTCCTCGGTCCACAGGACGACGCCGTCGCGCTCGTAGCGGCCCAACAGTTCGTTCGTGTTCATAGCGCTCCGAATTCGGTGTCGTTCCGGACGGTGGCGACGGCCGCGTCGACCTCGGTGGCCAGGGCGGCGAGGGTGGGGGCGGCGAGCAGGGCACGGACCGGGACGCGGGCCCCGAACCGCCGCTCGATCGCGGTGGTGAGCCTGAGCGCGGAGAGGCTGTCCCCGCCGATGGTGAAGAAGTTGGCGTGCCGGTCCCGGACCGGGGTCGGCAGCACGGCGTCCCAGAGGTCGGCGAGTGCGGTCTCGGTCTCGCCGCGGGGTGGTCGGGCCTCGGCCGGGGAGTCGGGTGACTCCTGTTCGGCCAGGGCGGCCAGCGCGCGGCGGTCCACCTTGCCGTTGGCGGTCAGCGGCAGCGCGGGGAGCCGCACCGTCCGCGACGGCAGGGCGTACGGCGCCAGCCGTTCGGCCAGCCACGTCCGCAACCACTGCTCCTCGGGGTCGGCGACGTGTTCGATGAGGGCGACGAAGGCCACCAGGCGCCGGGCCGTGCGCTCGCCGACCGCCATGACGGCGGCTCGGGCGACGTCCGGGTGGGCCTCGATGGCCGCCTCGATCTCCCCCGCCTCGATCCGGTGGCCGGCGATCTTCAGCTGGCCGTCCTGTCGGCCGAGGAACTCCAGCACCCCGCCGGTCCGGTAACGGCCCTGGTCGCCGGTGCGGTACCAGCACTCTCCCGCGTGCCGGACGAACTTCTCCGCGGTGCGCTCGGGATCGCCCAGGTAGCCGGCCGCGAGGCCCGCTCCGCCGATCCACAGCTCCCCCGCCGTCCAGTCCGGGCAGTCGCGGCCGCCGGGGTCGGCGACCCGGTAGCGCTGGCCGGTGAGCGGATAGCCGTACGGGATGGAGGTCCAGTCGGGGTCGACCTCCTCGACGGTGAGCGCGTTGGACCAGATCGAGCCCTCGGTGGCGCCGCCTAGGGCGACGAACCGGCAGGAACCGGCCCGTTGCCGGAGCCGACCGGGCAGGTCCAGGCCGATCCAGTCGCCGGAGACCAGCGCGGTGCGCAGGGCTCCCAACGAGCCGTCATCGTCGGCGTCCAACAGCAGGTCCAGCAACGCGGGGACGGTGTTCCACACCGTCACGCCGTGCCGCCGCACCAGCGCGGGCCAACTGCCCGGCTCGCGTCGCTGCTCCTCGGTGGGCAGCAGCAGCGCGCCGCTGGCCGACAGGAGTCCGAAGACGTCGTAGACGGACAGGTCGAAGTCGAGCGCGGACAGGGCGAGCACGACGTCGTCGGGGCCGGTGCCGTAGCGGGTGTTGACGTCCGCCACGGTGTTCCAGGCCGCGGCGTGGGTGATCGCCACGCCCTTGGGTTCGCCGGTGGAGCCCGAGGTGAAGATGACGTAGGCGAGGGCGTTGGGGGTGAGGGCGCGCGGCCCGCGCGCGGGCTCGGCTGCCCGGGCCTCCTCGGGGGTGAGCAGAAGCTCCGGGTCCGCGCTCGCCGCACCGACCGTCAGCCGCACCCCGGCGGCCTGGAGGATCCGCTCGCGGCGGGCCGCCGGCTGGTCGACGCCCACCGGGACGTAGGCTGCCCCGGCGGCGAGCACTCCCAGGACCGCGGTGATCTGCTCCGGCCCCTTGGGGAGGCTGACCGCGACCAGGTCGCCGTCGCGCACGCCCCGCTCGCGCAGTGCGGTGGCGGTGCGCAGCGCGGCCGCGGCCAGCTCGCCGTAGCGGAGGGTACGGCCGTCGGCGGCGATCAGGGCGGTGCGGTCCGGGTGTTCGGCGGCGCGGGCGAAGAAGGCCTGGTGGAGCAGCCGGGGCTCGGACGGATCGGTGGCGTTCAGCATCGCGCGGACCGCGTGTTGCGCGGCGGGCAGCAGGTCCGGGACCGGCGCCGACCAGTCGCCCGTCGCCAGGTGGTCCAGCAGCCGGGTGTGCGCGGCGACCATGGCGTCCAGCACCCCGTCGCAGAACAGCTCCTCCACCGCGTCCCAGCTGACCACCAGGTCGCCGCCCTCCTCGGTGACCTGATGGTCCAGGCAGACCTGGGGTGACGCGGAGACGCCCCACACCCGCTGCGGGAATCCGGCCGCCGGGTCGGCGAGTGCCGCGTCGCCGAACCCGAGGGCGCTGGTGAAGACCACGGGCACGGCGGCGTCCAGGGTGCCGGTGCGCCGGGCGAGTTCGCGCAGCAGCCAGGCGGCGGAGACCTCCTGGTGGTCCAGGTCCGCGGCCTGCCGCCGCTGGAGTTCCCGCATGGCGGGCAGCCAGCCGTCCTCGGCACGGTGGTAGCCGGCCAGCGCGAGCGAGGTGAAGTCGCCCAGCACGCGGTAGGCGTGCGGGTGGGCCTCCCGCCGGTTGAACAGGGTCAACGTGACGGCGACTGCCTCGGCACCGCTCCACGCGGCGAGTACCTCACCGTAGGCGGCGAGCAGCACGGTGGAGGGGGTGAGGCCGTGGGCGGCGGCCCGCGCCTTGACGGCGCGCCAGGTGGCTGCGTCGAGTCGGGTCTGCCGCCGGGTGAAGCGCGGCGCGCTGACCAGGGCGGGATCGCGCCGGAAGGGTAGTGCCGGCGCCGGCGGCAGTTCGTCGAGCCGGGCCGCCCAGTGCGCGCGGGCGCGCTCGGCCTGCGCCGGGTCGGGCGCCGGCCCGGTCAGACAGTCCCGGAAGGTGAGTTCCACCGGCGGGAGTTCGGCCTCCGGGTCGGCGTAGAGCTGGTTGAGTTCGCGGTACAGCGTCATGATGGAGAGCGCGTCGAGCACCAGGTAGTCGACCCCAATGCCGACCCGGGTGCGGACGGTCCCGAACACGTCCGGGTAGCGGACGGCACGCAGATCGAAGAGCGGCCACCGTGCGGGATCGCGCACCTGGTGCGACATAGTCTCCCGAAGCTCCGCCAGCGCGCGCTCGGCCTCGGCGGAGTCCGCCTCCCGGACGGGAATGCGCAGCTCCGGCACCTCTTCCAGCACCCGCTGCGTGCCGTCGGCCACGACGGCGCGCAGCATGCCGTGCCGTCGGACCAACACCCGCCAGGCGTGCTCCAGCCTGCCGAGGTCGACCTGCGGCCCGTCGAACTCGGTGTAGTGCCAGGTCCCGACGCCGCCGAGGGTGAAGCCGGGCTGCCGCCCGGTCAGGTAGGCGGCCTGGACGTCGGTGAGCGGGAACGGCTCGTGCGCGATGCCCTGCGGGAAGACGCCGGCGCCGTCGATCGCTCGGCCCGGCCGGCCTTCCCTCAGCAGGGCCGCGAAGTCGCGCAGCACCGGCGCGCCGAACAGCGCGGCGACCCCGGCTCCGGCCAGCCCGGCGGCCCGCAGCCGGGCGGTCATCCTGATGGCGATCAGGGAGTCCCCGCCGAGTTCGAAGAAGCCGTCGCCGCGCCCCACCTCGGGCAGGCCGAGCAGCTCGGCCCAGATCCGGGCCACCGTCTCCTCCACCGCGCCGACCGGTGCCTCGCGCTCGGTGGCCCGCTCCCGGGCGGCCCCCTCCAGCAGCTTGCGGGCGGCGGAACGGTCGAGCTTGCCGTTGGCGGTGAGCGGCATCGCCGCGCGGACGACGAGGTGCTCGGGGAGCATGTAGGAGGGCAGCCGGTCGGCGGCCCAGGTGTGCAATGCGTCCTGGTCGAGCGGCTGATCGCCCGCCGGCGAGACGACCGCGGCCAACCTGCGGGCGGGAGCGGTCAGTACGTCCGCGACCGCGTGCAGGACGGCGGGGTGGCTCTCCAGTGCCGCCTCGACCTCGCCGAGTTCGATCCGGTGCCCACGGATCTTGACCTGGTGGTCGGCCCGGCCTAGGAACTCCAGGACCCCGTCCGGCCGGTAACGCGCCAGGTCGCCGGTCCGGTACCAGCGTTCGCCGTCGTGCCAAGGGAAGCGGTCCGCGGTGCGCTCCGGGTCGCCGCGGTAGCCGATGGCCACCCCCGGGCCGCCGACCCACAGTTCGCCGGACACGTGGTCGGGGCGGTCGTGCCCGCGCTCGTCCACCACCCGGGCGCGCATGTTGCGCAGCGGCACGCCGTACGGGATCGACCGCCAGTCGCCGGAGACCTCGGCCACCTCGAAGACGGTGGAGTGGATGGCGGCCTCGGTCATCCCGCCGAGCGCCGCGAAGCGGCAGGACGGGACGAGGGAACGTAGCCGCGCGGGCTGGTCGAGCGGGACCCAGTCGCCGCCCAGCATCACCAGCCGCAGCGTCTCGCCGAGGCCGCCGTCGTCGCCGTCGCCGCCCGCCGCGGTGATCAGCATGTCGAGCAGCGCGGGTACGCAGCTGAGTACGGTGATGCCGTGGTCGCGTACCAGCCGGGCCCAGTGGTGGGCGTCGCGGCGCTGCTCCTCGCCCACCGCGACGACCCGGCCGCCGACCGAGAGGAAGGCGAACACGTCGTAGCCGGCGAGGTCGAAGTCGAGGGCGGAGAGCGCGAGGGTGCTGTCGTCGGGCCCGATGCCGAAGAGGTCGCCGACCGCGTCGATGGTGTTGACCACGGCCCGGTGCGGGACTTCGACGCCCTTGGGCTCTCCGGTGGATCCGGAGGTGAAGATCAGGTAGGCCGGGTCCTCCGGTCCTGCGGACGCGACCGGGCCGGGTTCCTCGTGCGCCGCATCGGAGAGCCGCAGCACGGTCGTCCCGGAGACCTCGGCGACCAGGTGGGTGTGGGCGTCGTCGGTGAGAGCGACCGAGACCCCCGCGACCCGGTGGATGGCCGCCCGGCGGACGGCCGGCTGGTCGAGGCCGACGGGTGCGTAGGCGGCCCCGGCGGCCAGCACACCGAGCACCGCGACGATTTGGTCGGCGCCCTTGGGCAGGGTGACCGCGACCGTGTCACCGGGCCGTACACCGTGGCGGCGCAACAGCGTCGCCACGCCGCGGGCGCGCAGCGCCAACGCGCCGTAGCTCAGCGGCACGCTGTCCTCGCGGACCACCGCCACCCGCTCGGGCCGCTCCTCGGCGTGGCGGAAGAAGCGGGTGTGCAGGTCGTGGCCGGGCGGCGGGGCCGGGGGTAGCGCCGCCTTGGCCCGGACGGTGAGCCGGTCGGCCGGCAGCAGCGGCCCGACCGGACTCGACCAGGCGGCCGGGTCGGCGACCAGGCCGTCCACCAGGCGGCGGTAGGCGGCGAACGCGGCCTCGGGCACGCCCGGGGCGAAGACCCCCGGACGGAGGTCCCAGTTGAGCAGCAGCCCGCCGTCGAGCTCGGTGACCTGGGCGTCCAGGGCGACCTGCGGCCCCTGGGAGACGATCCACACCGGTCTGCCGAAGCAGCGCTGGACGTCCTGCTCGAAGATCTCCCCCAGGCCGATGGCGCTGGTGTAGACCACTGGTGCGAGGACCGGACCGCCCGCGTGCCGGGCCAGATCGCGCAGGACCTCGATGCCCGGGTAGGCGGCATGGGCGACGCCGGACCGCATGCCCTGCTGGAGCCGCCGGGCCTGTTCGGCGAACGGCAGGTCCTCGCGCAGGTCCGCGTCCAGCAGGATCGAACTGCTGAAGTCCCCGACAAGCCGGGCGACATCCGGCGCCATCAACTCCCGGTCGAAGACCGGCAGGTTGAGCAGGAAGCGCTGGTTGCCGCTCCAGGCGGCGACGACCTCGGCGAACGCGGCCGCCAGGGCGGCGGCCGTGGTGAGACCGTGTTCGCGGGCCCGTTCGGCGAGGGCGGCCGACTCCTGCGGGCTCAGCCGTAGGTGCAGGCGCCGGGTGCGGGTCAGTTCGGCGTCGGCGGCGCTGACCGGACGCAACAGATCGACAGTAGTGGGCAGTTGTGGTGCCGGAGGCAGGTCGGGTATCCGCTCGCGCCACCAGTCGGCCGCCTCCCGGTACTCGGCGCCGCGGCGCCGACTACGCGCCGTCAGGTAGTCGGCGTAGCTCAACTCCAATGCGGGCAGCGGCCGGTCCGGGTACTCGTACAGCCGGCGCAGGTCCGACAGCAGGATGCGCAGGCTCAGCGCGTCGCCGGCCATCATGTCGAGGTCGACGTGCAGCCGGGTCCGGCCGCCAGGCAGCAGCGAGAGCGCCACCCGCAGGACCTCGCCGGCCATGACGTCCATCCTGGCGTGGGTGCCGAGGTCGCGCAGCTCCTCCAGCACGGCGTGCAGCCGCTCGTCCGCCAGGTCCCGCAGGTCGTTCACGACCAGCTCGGGGCCGGTGGCGCCGCAGCGCTGGTTCCCCTCGTCGTCGAACCTGGCGCGCAGCATTTCGTGACGCTCGGTCAGCTTCCTTAGTGCGCGGCGCAGGCGGTCGGGCGCCACGTCGTGGCCGTCGAGTTCGGTGTAGAAGTGGGCTGCCACCCCGCCGAGCGGTTGACCGTCCTGCCGGCCGACCCAGAAGGCGTGCTGCATGGGGGCCAGCGGAAAGGGCGCGCCGGCCGCGGCAGCCGGGGCCACGGGAGCAGGCCCCTGCGCCACGGAGACACCGCTCGTCGCCAGCAGCCCGGTCCAGGCGTCCAGGACCGGCTCCTCGACGAGGTCCTGAAAGGTGACCGCGCTGCCACGCCTCCGCCAGTCGCCGACCAGTGCCATCAAGGTCAGTGAATCCAGGCCGAGTTCGAACAGGTCGCGGCCGCCGTCGAGCTCGTCGGCCGGCAGGTCCAGCACGCGGGCCACGTCGGCACGGACCTCGTCCGGCGAGGGCGTGAACAGACCGGGAGCGGAATGCGGGGAGGAGGGCGGCCCCGGCCGACAGTCCACCTCCGATCCGCCAAGGGACCCCGCCATCCCGACGGCAGGCTGTGCGTCGTTCACTGTGCGTTCCCTTCATGTCGCGCCGTCGGATCCCACATGAGATGGCCTTTCCTCGCTTAATGAAAACCGTTATCGTTTTCGATAAGTCATCTAAGCACACCGCCAGTGCTGGCACCAGCCCCAACGTGGGTGCTCGAAAGGGGACATGACGTGACGGAAACCCATCCGGGGTGGCCTGCCGCCCGGGCTCAGCGCTACCGCCGAGCCGGCTACTGGGCCGGCCGGACCTTCGGCTCGTATCTGCGCGCCTGGGCGTCGGAGCGCCCGGAGCGCACCGCACTCGTGGACGGCGAGCGCCGCTGGACCTACCGGCAACTCGACGCCGACTCCGACCGGTTGGCCTCCGGACTGCGGCGCTCCGGGATCGGCCGAGGCGATCGCGTGGTGGTCCAACTCCCCAACCGCGCCGAGTTCGTCCTGGTCTGGTTCGCCCTCCAACGCGTCGGCGCAGTGCCCGTGCACGCCATGCCCGGGCACCGGAGCAGCGAGATCCGCCACCTGATCCGACTGTCCGCCGCCGTGGCCTACGTCGTCCCGGACCGTCATCTCCGCTTCGACCACCGGGCGCTGGCCCGGGAGATGCTGGATGAGCGCACCCTGCGCAGCGTGATCGTCGCCGGCGATCCCGGGCCGCACGACGGCTTCACCGCCCTCGCGGACCTGCTGAACGGTCCGGTGGGCCGCGCCGGCGAGGCCGCCCCCGAGGACGGCGGCGCGAGCTCTGCGGACCTCGCCCTGCTGCTGCTCTCCGGTGGCACGACCGGCCTGCCCAAGCTGATCCCGCGGACCCACGACGACTACGCCTACAACGCCCGGGCCGCCGCCGACGCCTGCGGGCTCGACGAGAGCACCGTCTACCTGGCCGCGCTGCCCATCGCCTTCAACTTCGCCCTGGCCTGCCCGGGCGTGCTCGGCACCCTGATGGCCGGCGGCACCGTCGTAATGGCATCCGACCCCAGCCCGCAGACCGCGTTCCCGCTCATCGAACGGGAGCGGGTGACGATCACCGCACTCGGCCCGTCGCTCGTGCCGCACTGGCTCAACGAACACCGGAACAACCACGGCAGCGGCCTGGAGAGCCTACGAGTGCTCCAGGTGGGTGGGGCGAGGCTGGCGGACGACAACGCCCGGGAGCTCGGGCCGGCCCTCGGGGTACGGGTGCAGCAGGTCTTCGGCATGGCCGAGGGCCTGC
This sequence comes from Kitasatospora sp. NPDC024654, assembly GCF_055559155.1. Classification (NCBI taxonomy): domain Bacteria; kingdom Bacillati; phylum Actinomycetota; class Actinomycetes; order Kitasatosporales; family Streptomycetaceae; genus Kitasatospora; species Kitasatospora sp. NPDC024654. Next base: position 6,587 of record NZ_JBVHLF010000046.1, on the reverse strand, counting down.
TCTGCGTCACCCGGCTCGACGACCCCGACGAGCTGGTCTGCACGACCCAGGGCCGGCCGGTCTCCCCCGCCGACGAGCTCCTCGTCGTGGACGCCGACGGAAATCCCGTCCCGGACGGCGAGCAGGGCGAGCTGCTGACCCGCGGACCGTACACGCTGCCCGGCTACTACAACGCGGACGAGCACAACCGGACGGCCTTCACCTCGAACGGTTTCTACCGCACCGGCGACCTGGTCCGCAGGCTGCCCTCCGGTCACCTCGTGGTCGTCGGACGGGTCAAGGACCAGATCAACCGAGGCGGCGAGAAGATCGCCGCCGGCGAGGTGGAGGACCACCTCACCGCCCATCCGGGCATCACCGCGGCCGCGCTGGTCGGCGTCCCGGACCAGCTGCGGGGCGAGCGGTCGGTGGCGTTCCTGGTCTGCCCGGGCGAGGTTCCGTCCGCCCGAGAGCTGGCCGGCTACCTCGGGCAGCGCGGCCTGGCCGACTACAAGGCCCCCGATCAGATAGTCGCCGTCGACGCGCTGCCGCTGACCGCGGTGGGGAAGGTCGACAAGAAGGCGCTGACCGCGCTCGTGACGTCCTGAGCAAACGCGTGGGGGGGGGGGGGGGGGGGTTGGCCCCCCCCCCCCCCCCCCTCGGGGTTTCTGGAGGTGGGAGGAGGAACACACGCTCGTCTGTAAAGACCCCACAGAGCGGAACAACATGCCCGCCCCCCTCTATCC
>NZ_JBVHLF010000046.1:0-5852 GCF_055559155.1 Kitasatospora sp. NPDC024654 | reverse complement strand
AGACGACGAAAAAAAGAACACCCCTCCCCCTCCTCCCCTCCCCCCCCCCCTCCCCCCCCCCCCCCCCTCCCCCCCCCCCCCCCCCCCCAACCCCCCCCTCCCCCCCCCCCCCCCCCCCCCCCCCCCCCCCCCCCCCCCGCGTCGGTGTTCAGGGCGTCGGGACGAGCAGTCCACGCTCGTAGGCACGGACCAGGCGGCGCGGCACCAGGTGCTCGCGCCCGTCGATGGTGATCGGGACCAGCTCGGGCGCGCTGGCCTTCCACTGGGCTCGACGGTGGCGGGTGTTGCTGCGGGACGTCTTCCGCTTGGGTACGGCCATGCCGGGGTTCCTCCTCCGGGACGGTGGTGGTGGCTACGTCAGGTGATCGTGGTCGTGGTCGTCTTGGAGGCCGTACTCGTCCCACGCCGGGAACGGATCGTCGAAGCCGGTCCAGGCCGCCGAGCCGGCCGCGTACTCGGCGTCGTCCAGCAGGCAGTGGGTGAGCGCGGTGCGCAGCGCGTCCTGGCGCAGCGTGGTGCCGATGAAGACCAGCTCCTGGCCGCTCTGCGGGTGCTCGGCCCTCTCGGCCCGGTCGTGCGGGGCGGCGGGGTCCGCGCGGCCGGTCGCGGTGGAGCGCATGCCGGAGGGCTCGAACCGGGCGACGGAACCGGCTTGCGACCACAGGCCGGTGACGTTCGGGCGGGTGGCCAGCCAGAAGAAGCCCTTGGAGCGCAGCACCGTGCCGAACTCGCCGGTGTCGAGCCGCTCGCTCACCAACTCCCAGAGCCGGCCGGGGTGGAAGGGGCGCGCGGCACGGAAGACCAGGCTGCTGATCCCGTACTCCTCGGTCTCCGGAACGTGGTCGCCGTTGAGTTCGGCCACCCAGCCGGGCGCCTCCTGGGCCTTCGCCAGGTCGAACAGGCCGGTACCGAGGAGTTCGGCGGGCGGGACCCGGCCGGCCGTGGCCCGCACGATCCGGGCGGCGGGGTTGAGTCGGGCGAGCGCCGCGGCGAGCCGGTCCGCCTGCCCCGGAGTGACCAGGTCGGTCTTGTTGAGGACGATGACGTCGGCGAACTCCACCTGGTCCATCAGCAGGTCGCTGACGGTACGCTCGTCGTCCTCGTACTGGTCGAGCCCGCGCGCGGTCAGTTCGTCGCCACCACGCAGCTCGGGCAGGAAGTTGGCGGCGTCGACCACGGTGACCATGGTGTCGAGGCGGGCGATGTCGCCCAGGGTCGCGCCGTCGTCGCGGGCGAAGGCGAAGGTGGCGGCGACCGGCATCGGTTCGGAGATGCCACTGGACTCGATCAGCAGGTAGTCGAAGCGGCCGGCCCGGGCGAGCCGGTCGACCTCCTCCAGCAGGTCGTCGCGCAGGGTGCAGCAGATGCAGCCGTTGGTCATCTCGACCAACCGCTCCTCGGTCCGGGAGAGGGCTCCCCCACCGTCGCGGACCAGGGCGGCGTCGATGTTGACCTCGCTCATGTCGTTGACGATGACGGCGACCCGCAGGCCCTCGCGGTTGTGCAGGAGGTGGTTGAGCAGGGTGGTCTTGCCCGCACCGAGGAAGCCGGAGAGGACGGTGACGGGCAATCGGGCGGGGGTCGCCGGTGGTGCGGCGGACAGCAGCTCGGTCACCGGCCGGCCGCCGGGGAGGCGTACGGCAGCAGGGCCATCTCGCGGGCGTTCTTGATCGCCCGGGCCATCTGGCGCTGCTGCTGCGCGGTGAGCCGGGTGACCCGGCGACTGCGGATCTTGCCGCGGTCGGAGATGAACTTCCGCAGCAGGGTGGTGTCCTTGTAGTCGATGTAGGTGATGCGAGCCTCGTGCAGCGGGTTGGGGCGGGGCTTGCGGTCCCTACGGGCAGCGGCGATCTTTGCCACGAATGCTTCTCTCCTTGACGTCTCTGGCAGGGCGGGCGGGTCAGGAGCCGACCGGGTCGAGCAGGTCCTCGAAGGCGTCCGGCAGGGCTTTCCAGCCCGGCTCGCCGGCCGCGAGTTCGGCATCGGTGAGCAGGCAGGAGTCGAGCAGCTCGGTGATCCCGTCGACGTCCAACCCCTGGGCGGTGAAGCTCAGTTGCTGCACCCGGTCGCCGTGCGCGCGGTCCCAGTCGAGGGCGGCGGCGGCCCGCCGGGCGGGCGGGTAGAGCTCCCAGGCGGCGTCCGGCAGCGCGGCGAGCCAGGGGCCGCACTCCTCCACCGCGAGGTTGGCCCCCGCCGCGTCCCAGGCCAGCATCAGGTCCGGGCGGTTGGCCAGCCAGAACCGCCCCCGGCTGCGCTGGGCGGCCGGGACCAGCTGCTCCAGCGCTTCGTACAGCCGCTCGGGGTGCAGCGGGCGGCGGCGCTCCCAGACCAGGGTGGCCACGCCCGCCTCGTCGGCCTGCTGCGGCAGCAGGGCGAGCGCCGGGTTGACCCGGTCCCGGGCGGCGGCCACGTCGAACCCGGCGAGCGCGGCGGCGCCCAGCGCGCCGCTCCCGAGCTTCACCGCCCGCACGGTGGGGTGGAGTTGGCGCAGCATGGCGAGGCCGGCGTGCAACTCGGCACTCGCGACCGCGCCCTGGGGGACGGCGACGGCCAACACCCCGGCGTACTCGACCTGGTGGGCCAGCGCCTCGGCGATGGTGCGCTCGTCCTCGGGGGCGGTGTGCAGCATACGGTCGGAGAGCGTGTCGGAGACCGAGAGTTCGGGGACGATCCGCAGCGGGTCCACGGCGGTGACCACGCCGGCCACCTCCAGCACCTCGTGCATGCACCGGTCGCCGGACTCGCCACCGGCTATCACCTCGACCAGCGGGTGCGGGTCGCTGCCGCCCCACAGCTCCACCACAGCGAGGCGGTGCCGGCCCGCCTCGGCGATCCGCAGCAGCTCGGGCAGCAGGTCCTCGCGCAGCGCGCAGCACGGGCAGTCGTTGGTGAGCGGCACGTCGGCGGCGTCCAGCGGGCCGGACGAGTCCCAGATGCCGCGGCGCACCCGGCCGTCACCGGCCCGGGTGAGGTCGTGGTGCAGGACCACCGCGTCCGGGTGGGCTTCGAGCAGTTCCAGGACGGCCTGGCGGCGGGCGGCCTCGTGCAGGCCGCCGACCACCACCACGGGCAGCAGGCTGGATCGGGACACCGTCTTCCTTTCCGAGTACGGGATGCGGGGCGTGGACCCAGGCGTGGGCGTTACCAGCTGGCCTTGCGGACGCCCGGGAGGAATCCGGCGTGGGCCTGCTGTCGCAGGCCGATCCGGGAGAGGCCGAAGGCGCGCAGGTAGCCGCGCGGCCGGCCGTCGACCGCGTCGCGGTTGCGCACCCGGGTGGCGCTGGCGTCACGCGGCTGGCGCTGCAACTCGGCCAGCGCGGCGGCGCGTTCCTCGGGCGAGCTGGCCGGGTTCGCGATCAGCCGCTTGAGTTCGGCCCGCCGCTCCGCATAGCGGGCGACGATCTCGCGGCGCTGCTCGTTCTTGGCGATCTTGCTGCGCTTGGCCATCAGACCCTCTCCCCACGGGCGCGCACCCGGGCGACGGCCCGCTCGATGCCGAGCTTGTCGACCGTCTTGATGCCCTTGGCACTGAGCGTCAGCCGCACGAACCGGCCCTCGCCCGGCAGCCAGTAACGCTTCGTCTGGATGTTCGGATCGAAGCGGCGCCGGGTGCGGCGGTGCGAGTGCGAGATGGTGTTGCCGAACCCGGGCTTGCGGCCGGTGAGTTGGCAGTGGGCGGACATGGCGTCTCCGTGTCGACTGGGGGCAAGGCTGCGGATGCCGGGCAGGGAATGCCACGACCGCCGCCGACGTTGAACCGACACTACACCACATGAAAACGAAAACCATTACGCTAGTGTGTTATGGCAGCCGCCACGACCCACCCGAAGGGACCCCCCGTGGCCCGCAACGAACTGCGCCCGATCATCAAGCTCCGGTCCACCGAAGGGACCGGCTACACCTACGTCACCCGCAAGAACCGCCGCAACGACCCCGACCGCCTCGTCCTGCGCAAGTACGACCCGGTCGCCCGCAAGCACGTGCTCTTCCGCGAAGAACGCTGACCCCGCCCACCTCCACCTCTGGGAGACCGCCATGAAGCCCGGCATCCACCCCGAGTACCGCCCCGTCGTCTTCCGCGACAACGCCGGCGGCCTCGCCTTCCTCACCCGATCCACCGCCACCAGCACCCGCACCGTCGAATGGGAGGACGGCAACACCTACCCCGTCGTCGACGTCGAGATCTCCTCCGCCAGCCACCCCTTCTACACCGGCACCGCCCGCGTCCTGGACACCGCCGGCCGCGTCGAACGCTTCCAACGCCGCTACGGCCTCACCGGCTCCAAGCCCAACAAGGCCGACAAGCCCGGCAAAGCCGACTGACGCCACCCCCAGAAGGAGCGAGATGACCCCGCAGGGCGAGCCCGCGCCGCTGCCCGTCACCGTGCTCGGCGGCCTCGCCGCCGGAGTCCGCGACTGCGCCGCCGACCTGGCACGCATTGAGAGCCCGGGGCTGGCAGTGTTCGCCCTGCGGGCCCATCCCGCCATCCGCCGGCTCTCCTGGCGGCTGCACGACCGCTCCGGGCCCGTGGACGGCGGATCCATACCAGCGGACCACGGATCGGCCCCGCCGTCCCGCCCGTCCTCGCCCCACCTCCTACCCCCGGCCCTGCTGCCCGTCCTACTGGACCTGGCAAGCTCCGGCCGCCACCGGCACCTGCTGCTCACCCTGCCACCGGGGATGGAAGCGGACCTGGTCGCCCTGGGCCTGCTGCACGGCCACGCGCGCGGGCAGGCACTCGCCGACCACCTACGGATCGAGACGGTCGCCGTCGCCGTCGACCTCTCCCGCGTCGAGGACGACCTCAACAGCGGCGACCGGCTCGCGCGGCACGGGCTCGCCCTCGGCCCCCATGACCGGCGCGCCCTGGCCGAGACCGCCGCCCGGCACCTTGGGAGCGCCGACCTGGTGGTGACCGCGAGCACGAACGACCCCGAGCCTGCCGCCTCCGCACGCGCCATGGCGCTGATCCGCCACCTCGCCCCTACTGCCGCCACGACCCACATCTGCCACGACCTCCTGACCGGGACACTTCGCATGTCCGGCCCCACGCCCCTGACCGGCGCGAACCTCTTCGACGCCGACCGGGCCCGGGAGCGGCACGGGCCGCTACCCCCGCCCACTCGGCCGCGCGCGCCCGAGTACGGGGTCCGCTCCACCCACTGGACCTCCCGCCGGCCACTGCACGCCCGGCGCCTCCACGACGCGCTGGAACAGATCTGTGCGGGCACCATCCGCGGCCACGGCCACCTGTGGCTGGCCAACCGCCCCGGCACCATCCACCGCTGGGAGTCCGCCGGCGAGCACCTGGCCATCCAGACCACCGGCAGCTGGCTCCCGGACCACGACGACGCGGCCTGGCAGGCCGCCTCGGCACAACGTCGCACCTTCGCAGCACTGCTCTGGGACCCCTACTACGGCGAGCGCCGCTGCGAGTTGACCTTCACCGGCATCGACCTCGACACCCCCGCACTGCACCGGCTCCTGAACGACTGCCTGCTCACCGACAGCGAACTCTCCCTCGGGGCCGAGCACTGGAGACTCTCCGACGATCCCTTCGCCGACGCCCTCGGCCCCGCGGATCTCCCAACGTCATGACGCCTGCCGACCGGACATCACACCGGTCGGGTTCACGGCAACCGAGCGGATCAGCGCGTCAGACCCTCTCCGGCAAAGCGGCTTCACAGGACACGGTCCAACCGCACGACATCCTGCCGGCGTCGACGGCTCCGGTGCACGGCCAGACCCAGCGGCGCCTAGTACTACAGGGCTAGATCTGCATCATCTGGAGGCGCATGCGCCGACGGAAGTGATGTCGCCTGGCCTCAATTTGGTGGCGGCGGCGGAGCGT
>NZ_JBVHLF010000045.1:0-65879 GCF_055559155.1 Kitasatospora sp. NPDC024654 | reverse complement strand
GAGTCGTACTCCTTCTCGACGGCGGCGTCCCGGGCCGACTGCGAGGCCGAGGGCATCACGCCGACCCGGTAGGTCACGTGGGTCGGGAACGGGTGCGCGGGGGCGCTGGCGGCCCGTGCGGGGGGCGCCGTCGCCAGCGCGGTCACGGAGAGCCCGATCAGGCACCCCGTCACCACGGAGGCGAGCGGGCTCTTCCATCGGTTTCGCACGCGGAACTCCTTCAAGGGGGATCCGGCCCCGGCAACCCTTCCCGCGGTCGGTGGCGCGATCGGGGAGATCACCCCGCTCTTCTACCGCAAGCTGTTCGCCGCCCACCCGGAGCTGCTGCGCGACCTCTTCAACCGCGGCAACCAGGCCAACGGCAGCCAGCAGCAGGTGCTGGCCGGCTCGATCGCCGCCTTCGCCACCGCGCTGGTCGAGCACCCCGAGCAGCGCCCGGACACCGTGCTCAGCCGGATCGCGCACAAGCACGCCTCCCTCGGCATCCGCCCTCGCCGGCGTGCCGGTCTGGGTGGGCCCGGGCTCGTACGCCGCCTCGCGGAACGCCCCGAGCACCACGGCCGCCGTCTGCACGGCCTCCAGCCCCTTGCCGCGGCTGGCGGGTGATGCGCTGGGGGAACTGGCCGGGCGGTAGACCTTGGGGTGCACCGGGGCCATCGCGGACCGGGCGTGGGAGGCGGCCAGACGCCGGGGATCAGGCGGTGGGTGCGGGCGGCGGATCGACGCGCTCCGGGTACCGCTGCTGGCCGTCCACGGCTGCCGGCCGGACTGTCGATCTCCGACAGCGGCCTGATCTCCGGCCGGCCTGACCTCCATCCTCACCACGCTCTGCTCCGGCCTCTTCGCCTACCTCGCCGGGCGGTGGGCCGGCCGGCCGGCCGGGCCGCGGCCGCCCGTTCCTGCTCTGGGCGACGGTGGTGATGGGCACGATGCTGACCCTCAAGGCGGCCACAGCCGACCTCACGGTGGTCTACCTCTACAGCGCCTGCTTCGGCGCGGCGCTCGGCACCTACTACGCCGTCGACCTCGGCATGGTCGCGCAGGTCCTCCCGACGAACGCGACGCCGGCCGCTTCCTCGGCGCCTTCGCGATGGCCAAGAACCTCCCGATGGCCATCGGCCCGGCCATCGCCCCCGCCCTCCTGGCGCTGGGCCGGGACCCGCTCTCCGGCGGCTCGGACTATCTCGCCCTGTTCCTGCTCTGCGGGCTGGTCACCTTCGCCGGCGCCGTCCTGGTGCCACGACTGCGGGCGGGGTGTCAGCCGTGGGGAGCCCGCGCGCGGCGCACCTCCCGCGGGGCGAGGGCGAGGGTGACCTCGTGCTCGCGGTGGGCGGAGCTGACGGCGGCGGCCGTGTCGACGCCCGTTCCTGACGCACTGTGGGAGGATCTGCGCGCCGCGGGCCTGCTGCCGGCGGACGTGCCGGTCCCCGGGCCGGTTCCGAGGACGGAGAGGCCAGGAGTGCCGATGCGGACGGAGGGCCCATGCGGGTAGCCCTGTTCATCACCTGCTTCAACGACACGCTCTTCCCCGAGACCGGCAGGGCCGTGGTGCGGCTGCTGGAACGGCTCGGCCACCGGGTCGACTTCCCGCTCGGGCAGACCTGCTGCGGGCAGCCGCAGTTCAACACCGGCTACCGCCCGGAGGCACTGCCGCTGGTCCGCCGCTTCACCGCGGCCTTCGCCGGCTACGACGCGGTGGTCACCCCGTCCGGCTCCTGTGCCGGGATGGTGCGGGAGAACCACCCGCTGCTCGCCGCCGCCGACCCGGGGCTGCGGCGGGCGGTCGAGCGGGTCGCCCCGAAGGTGTACGAGCTGTCGGAGTTCCTGGTGGACGTGCTCGGGGTCACCGACGTCGGCGCGTACTACCCGCACCGGGTCAGCTACCACCCCACCTGCCACTCGCTGCGGATGCTGCGGGTGGGAGAGCGCCCGCTGCGGCTGCTGCGCGCGGTCCGGGGCATCGAGCTGGTCGAGCTGCCGGCGGCCGAGGAGTGCTGCGGCTTCGGCGGCACCTTCGCGGTGAAGAACCCCGACGTCTCGGCCGCGATGCTGGCCGACAAGATGCGCCACGTGCTGGACACCCGCGCCGAGGTGCTCACGGCCGGCGACAACTCCTGCCTGCTGCACATCGGCGGCGGGCTGACCAGGCTGTGGACCGGCGTCCGCACCGTCCACCTGGCGGAGGTCCTGGCCGCCACCGAGGGGGATGCACGATGAGCGACGGCCTGGTCTGGCTCGGCACGCCGGCCTTCCCCGAGGCGGCCCGGGAGGCGCTCGCCGACACCCGGCTGCGCCGCAACCTGCGCAAGGCGACCACGACCATCCGGGAGAAGCGGCTGCGGGTCGCGGGCGAACTCGACGACTGGGAGCGGTTGCGGGACAGCGCCGCCGCCCTCAAGCTCCGCACGCTGCGCCATCTCGACCGGTACCTGGAACAGTTGGAGTCCTCGGTCACCGCCGCCGGCGGCACCGTGCACTGGGCGGCGGACGCGGCCGAGGCCAACCGGATCGTCGCCGACCTGGTCAGGGCCACCGGCGAGCGCGAGGTGGTCAAGGTCAAGTCGATGGCCACCCAGGAGATCGGGCTGAACGAGGCGCTGGCCGCCGAGGGCATCGCCGCGTACGAGACCGATCTCGCCGAGCTGATCGTGCAGTTGGCCGAGGACCGGCCCTCGCACATCCTGGTACCGGCGATCCACCTGGGTCGTGCCGAGATCCGCGAGGTCTTCCGCACCAGGATGGCCGACGCGCCCGCCGAACTGACCGATGATCCAAGGGCGTTGGTCGAGGCTGCCCGGCTGCACCTGCGCCAGAGGATCCTCCGCGCCAAGGTCGCGATCTCCGGCGCCAACTTCGCGGTGGCCGAGACCGGAACCGTGCTGGTGGTGGAGTCCGAGGGCAACGGCCGGATGTGCCTGACCCTGCCGGAGACCCTGATCACCGTGATGGGCATCGAGAAGGTGGTGCCCGGCTTCGCCGACCTGGAGGTCTTCCTCCAACTGCTGCCGCGCTCCTCGACCGGCGAGCGGATGAACCCGTACACCTCGGCCTGGACGGGGGTGCGCGAGGGCGACGGACCGTCGGCCTTCCATCTCGTCCTGCTGGACAACGGTCGCACCGCGACGCTCGCCGACCAGGTCGGCCGGCAGACGCTCGGCTGCATCCGCTGCTCGGCCTGTCTGAACGTCTGCCCGGTCTACGAGCGCACCGGCGGCCACGCGTACGGCTCGGTCTACCCCGGGCCGATCGGCGCCGTGCTGACCCCGCAGCTGGCGGGCATCGGGCGGGCGGACTCGCTGCCCTTCGCCTCCACCCTCTGCGGCGCCTGCTACGACGCCTGCCCGGTGAAGATTAACATCCCGGAGGTGCTGGTGCACCTGCGGGCGAAGGTGGTGGACTCCAAGCGCGGGCGGACCGTCCCGACCATGGAGTCCCTGCTGATGCGGGCCGCGACCGAGGTGCTGGCCACACCCGGGCGGTTCGCCGTGGCACAGCGGGCCGGCGCGCTCGGCGGACGGCTGCTCGGGCCGCACGGCCGGATCGGGCGGCTGCCCGGTCCGCCGCACCGCTGGTCCGACACCCGGGACCTGCCGGTGCCGCCGGCCGAGTCCTTCCGCGCCTGGTGGCAGCGGAACCACCCGGAGGAGAAGCAGAGTTGAACAGTCGCGAAGAGCTGTTGACCCGGATCCGCACCGCGCTCGCGGACGTGCCGGCCGACGAGCGGCCCGAGGACGTCCCGGTGCCGCGCGACTACCGGCGCAGCCATGCCGGGGTCGACGTGGTCGGCCGCTTCGCCGAGCGGGTGGCCGACTACCGGGCCACCGTGCGCCGCACCAGCGAACGTGAACTTCCCGGACTTCTGGGCGAGTTGCTGGCGGCACGCGGCTCGACCGAGCTGGTGGTGCCGGACGGCTTCCCGGCCGGCTGGCTGCCGCCCGGCCCGCTCGCCGTCCTGACCGACTCACCCGCTCTGACTACCAATCAACTCGACGCGGCTGACGCCGTGCTGTCGACGGCCGCGCTCGGCATCGCGGAGACCGGCACCCTGGTGCTGGACGCCGGACCGGGCCAGGGCCGCCGCGCGCTGACCCTGGTACCGGACCACCACCTGTGCGTGCTGCGCGCCGAGCAGGTGGTCGGCGACCTGCCCGAGGCGCTCGAACTGCTCGATCCCACCCGACCGTTGACCTTCATCTCCGGGCCCTCGGCCACCAGTGACATCGAACTGGACCGCGTCGAGGGCGTGCACGGGCCCCGCGCCCTGGACGTGGTCGTCGTCACCACGGACACCCCGGAGGAGCAACCGCGCGGATAGCCCCGCACACCCGACCACCGGTCCGTACGCCCTGACCTTCCCGCTCGCCTTCGTCCTCGTCAGGACCTTCGAGCACGACGGCGGCAGGTGGAACCAGGCCCAGCACTACATGGCCGCGCCCGGGAGGCCGGGCGGGCGGCCCGGCTCTCCGCGATCCCCTGGCTCGTCCGGCCGCTGGTACTGGTGTTCCCGATCTGGCGGCGCCGCTGCTGGTGCGCGCCAGGAAGGAGGACGACGGGAAGGCACTGCCACGGGACGGCCTCACTCCAGGTCGAGCCACATCGTGACGTCGTCCCGGGCGTCGTCCGGGGCGACCCGGATCGCCCTGGGGACCCGGCCGACCTCGGTGTAGCCGCAGCGCCCGTAGAACGCCTCCAGGCCGTTCCCGCCGCGCAGCGTCAGGCGCAGTGCCTTCAGGCCCCAGCCCCGGGCGATCCGTTCCGCCTCCGCCATCAGCCGGACACCGTAGCCCCGACCCTGGCAGTCGGGTCGCACCATGACCAGCTTCAGCAGCCGCCAGTGGTCCGCCGGCGGGAAGCGGGGGTCCTCGAAGAACAGGACGCCGGCCAGCCGGCCGGTCGCCGCCTCGCGGGCGACCAGCAGCCGGTCGGCGCCGTCCGGGCCGAGGCCCGCGAAGTGCCTCTCCGCGGCGGCGCGCACCTCGGCCGCCGCCACCGGTGGCACGAAGCCGACGGCGCCACCCGCGTTGCTGACGTCGGTCCAGAGGTGGACGATCTCCTCGCGCAGGTCGGGATCGAGACCGGGATCGAGGGTGAGGAGCAGTGTCATAGGCGCACAGCCTATCCGCCCATTACTCGCACCGGCAATGACAGCCCGTCAGGAGAGCCTCCCGGCGGTGCGCAGGGCGGTGATCACGGCGTTGACGGCTTCCGAGGACCTGTCCTCGCCCGTGAGACGCTGGTGGTAGCCCAGCCCGCCGGGATTCTCCAGGTTGACCTCGATCACATAGGGGAAGGCCAGGTCGACACCGGCGTAGAAGATGCCGTGGTCCATCATCCGCTTCCCCAGCCTGCGGACGAACTCGTCCTCCTCCGGCGTGAGTTGGAGCGGCTCGTAGCGGGCACCGACGGTGGCGTTGGCCCGGTTGTCGTTCTCCCGGGGGAAGCGGAGGAAGCCGGAGACCGGCATGTCGCCCGCCACGATCACGCGCTTCTCGTTGCTGCGCACGTTCGGGATGTACGACTGGAGCACGGTGTGGCGCTTGGCCATCCCGATGATGTCGCGACCGTAGCTGGTGTAGCGCGAGGTGGCGTTCCCGGTGGCGGAACTCAGCAGCGCCGAGCGGTTGCGGTCCCGCTCGTTGACGACGAACACGTCGGCGCCACAGCCCTGGTTGGTGGGCTTGACGACCCAGGACCGGTCCGGGGCCGACTCGACCAGCCGGTTGAGGACCTCGTAGTCGTTCGACACGTACGAGACGGGCAGGTGTTCCGACGGCACCAGCACGCCCAGGTTGATCTTCGTGTTGAGGTAGAAGAGCGCGGCGGCGTCGTTGACGAACGGCACCCGCTGGTTGAGCTGCCAGATCAGCTGGAAGTAGTCGGTGGTCGCCTCGGGGTGGGTGCCGGCCAGCACCCAGACCAGGTCGAACTCCTCGGCCGGGGCGTAGGGTCGGCACAGCGCCCGGAAGTCACCGCCGTCGGCGAACTCCTCGGTCAGCCGCACCTGGTCACAGACGATCACGGAGTCGTGCACGCAGAGCGTGTCGATGTCCCCGACGTGGACCTGGTGGCCCTCGCGGTACAGCGCGCTCGGGATGATCGACTGGTTGTCGAAGAGTTTGAACTTGTGCGCCTCGGACACCAGAACGAGGATCTTGTACGGCAAGGGGTCACCTTTCTCGGGGTTCGGGGGCGGCGGTCAGAGTTCCTGGAGATTCGCCATCAGCCAGGCCTCGGCCTGGAGCAGGCGCTCCTCCACCTGCGCCGAGTCGGCGCCGCTCACGATGACGAAGCACAGGTGCGAGGCGCTGTGGAGGGTCACCGCGCCGGGTTCGAGCTGGTCGTTCACCTCGTAGTGCCGCACCCACGGGAACGGCGGCCGGTCCGGCACCCGCACCAGCCGGCCCTGCGGCAGGATGGAGACCGAACCGTGCACCTCGGCCGGGGGTGCGGTCGGCGGCGGGTCGACGGACAACCCGCAGGACTGGCGGAGCACCGAGGTGTGCAGGTCCACTCCGTAGGTGGCCCGGGTGATCCAGGGGATGCGGTCCCCGCCGACGCGCGAGGCGATCTCGCAGAGCACCAGCTCGTCCTGCGGGGTGTGGAACACCTCGAGGTGGTACGCGCTGACCGGCGGGGTGTCGAAGGCCTCCAGGGTGCGGTCCAGGAACTCCTCCAGCCGCCGGGCGAGTTCGTCCTCCGGGCGCAGCTGGATGGAGCCGTTGTTCTGCCCGGAGAACACCCCGAGGCAGCTGCGCAGGTAGCGGGAGGAGGCCACGAACCGGTAGCCGTCGGCCAGCACCGCGTCGACGTGGTACATCCGTCCCTCGACGAACTCCTCGACCATGAGGTCCTCGCGCCAGGGCCGGCGGCTGAACGCCACGAGGTCGTCGTCGTCCCGCAGTACCACGATGTCGCGCGATCCGCCCTGCTTCACCGGCTTGACGACCACCGGGTACCCCGACCCGGCGATGAAGTCGGTCAGTTCGACGACGGTGCCGAGCCGGGCGAAGCGGGCCGTGGCGACCGTGCGGCCGGCTACCTCCTTCATGACCACCTTGTCGCGGAAGGACAGCGCGCTGGCCGGGGACTGGCCGGGGATGCCGAAGTCCTCGCGCATCCGGGCGGCCCGTTCGAGGTCGTACTCGTTGTCCGTGATGATGTGGGTGAACGGCTTCTCCCGGGCCAGCCGACGAATCATCAGCTCCGCGTACGGGACGGCGTCGCAGTCCGCCACGTACTCGTAGCGGGCCAGGCCCTCGGTGTTCTTCAGTTCGTGGTGGCTGAACACCTGCAGCCGGTCGGCCAGTTCCGGGAACATGGCGGGATAGTCGAGCCTGGGGCCGTAGTTGAGCACGGCGACGTTGGTCATGGGGAACCGACCTCACGATTCGCGGACGGGCGGACGGGATGGGGGACGCTGGACACCGGGGGTCAGTGGACCCGCCGGTGGCCGGCGGCGACCCGGTGGCGGATGTCCCACTGGTTGCGGCGCACGTAGGTCCGCTGGAGCCAGCGGTCCTGCCCGTCGTAGCGCGCGGTGAACTGCGAACGGGCGTGCAGTCCCTTGCGGTTGTTGATCAGCAGGGCCTGGCCGGGCCGCAGCAGCACCTCGTGGGCGACCTCCCGGCAGGCGCTCTGGAGCCGGTCGAGGGCGGACCGCGCCGCGTCGTCCAGGGCGCGGACACCGTTGGCCGCCGCGGAGACCTCGGGGAAGGTCTCGGGGCCGCTGACCATCGGTACCGGTTCCGACAGCACCTCGGCTCCGCCCGCCACGTCGCGGCAGTAGCTGCCGGGGGCGTTCATCCGGAACAGCGGGCTGCGCAGCGTCCGCAGCGTCCGGTCGTCGAGCGCACGGCAGATGTCGCGGGCGTCGGCGTAGTAGGTGCCGGCCACCCCCTCGTGGTCGGCACGCAGACAGCTCAGCACGAGGAAGTCGGGGCTGGCCAGGTCATAGCGGCCGGACGGGTCGTGGACGATGTCGTTGTGGAAGTTGAGGAAGACCGCGGATCCCTGGTTGGTCTGGGTCATGGCGCCACCTTCGACGGGGACGACGTCGTGCACCAGCTGGCCGTTCTTCTCGGTGGTGAATCCGACCGGCTCGCCGAGCAGGCCGCTCAGCCCCAGCAGCACTCCTTCGGCCACGAAGGTGGGCTTGTCGGGACTCGGCCCCCCGTCCCGCGGGGTGCTCGGCAGCCGCTCGTCGACCGGGAGGTTGCGCAGGTGGCCGACGCCGGGAGTGTCGGGGTGCCGGCCGAAGTCCAGCATCCGCTGGAGCGTCCGGACCGGCAGCCGGGCGAAGACCTGGTGGTAGCGAGCCATCGACCAGTCGATGTCCCGCGTGGGGTCGGGCAGGGTGGCCAGCTCCTCGGCGAGGTCGTCGCGCACGGCGTCCGGCAGCTCGATCTCGGCGAGGGTGGGTTCCGCGGCAACCGCGGAGGCGTGGGCAGTCACGGGTGTCCTCCTGACAACGGTCGGGTGAGCAGGGGCTCGGGGTGGGCGGGAAGGTTGTCGTGGAGCTTCTGGGCGAGCCGCACCGCCGCGTCCTCGTCGGCGGCGACGTGCGCGGTGCTCCGGCCGCCGCTGACCTCGATGACGGGGATGCCGACCGCGCGGCCGGGGACCAGGCCGTGCCGGCGCTGGCACTCCGCCTGGTCCAGGTAGCCGCCGATCACCGCCACGCGCGGGCCGTCGGCCAGTCGTACGGTGTCCACGCCCTCGGAGCGGAACGCCTCGTGCGCCCGGTCCGCCACGCTCCTGCCGGGGTATTCGAGCACCGTGGAGCGGAGGTTGAGGACCACCGCGTCGGCCGGACCGCCCACCGGGCCGATGACCGTACCCGTCGTGAACGGCGCCCGGTTGTGCCGGCAGACGATCGTGACCCCGTGCTGTTGCGCGAGGGCCACCGCACGCCGGTGCAGCACCTTGGCGCCATGGCTGGACATGGCCGCCGCGGCTGCGTAGGAGACCTGCCGGAGCAGCCGGGTGCCGGTGACCTGGTTCGGGTCGGAGCTGTGGATGCCCTCGACATCGGAGTGGATCTCGCAGCGGTCGGCGCCGAGGGCGACGGCCACCGCGACCGCCGACAGGTCGGAACTGTTCTTGCCCAGCCAGGTGGGCCGGCCGCGGTCGTCGACGGCCTGTCCGCCGGGGACGACGACCACCTCGTGCCCGGCCAGCGCGTGCCGCAGCGGCGCCGGGTCGATGTGCTCCAGTCGGGCCCACATGAAGGTCCCGTCCGTGGTCAGGCCGACCTGGTGCCCGGAGAGCACGGTGACCCGCCGGCCGAGTCGGTGCAGCGCGGCCGCCAGCAGCTGGGCGCTGACCGTGTCGGCGAGCGTCAGCAGACCGGCCACCCGCTCGTCCGCGGGCTGCGGGTCGACCTCGTACAGCCGCTCCCGCAGCCGCTCGGTCTCCCCCGGCATCGCGCTGACCACGACCGCCAGCGGGCGCTCCTCGGCCTCCAGTCGGTCCGCCAGGGCCCGGGCGAGCCCTCCGTAGGCCGCGGGCGAGCCGAAGCTGGAGCCGCCGAACTTGAGCACGGCGGGGCCGGCGGGGGTCACAACACCCCCCGCTCGCCGAGGGCCTCCGCGATCTGGATGGCGTTCAGCGCGGCGCCGATCCGCAGGTTGTCCGCCACCAGCCACAGCCAGAAGCCGCGCGGGTTGTGCGGCGCGACCCGGATCCGGCCGACGTGGACGTGGTCGGGGGCACCGGCGGTGCGCGGCGTGGGGAAGCCGCCGACGACGTCCCGGTCGTGCACGGTGACCTCGGGCAACGCGGCCAGCAGCCGGACGAGTTCGTCCCGGTCGACGACGTCGTGGCACTCGATCCAGGCCGCCTCGGAATGGCTGTTCAGCACGGGGACGCGGACGCAGGTGGTGGTGACGTCGAGGTGGGGAAGCCCGAGGATCTTGCGGGACTCCTGGAGCATCTTCTGCTCCTCCAGGGTGAACCCGGTGTCGAGCAGCTCGTCGATGAAGGGGATGACGTTGAAGGCGAGGGTGGGGGTGAACTCCTCCGCCGGGGGCTGGGCCAGCGGGTCCTCCAGCGTGATCCGGCTCGCCTCCCGGAGCTCGGCGATGCCCGAGTGGCCCCGACCGGAGGCCGCCTGGTAGGTGCTCACCACGGCCTGTCGGACTCCCCACCGGTCCTGGACCGGCCGCAGCAGCCGGACCAGCGGGATGGTCGAGCAGTTGGGGTTGGCGATGACGCCGCTGGTCGGGCGCCGGTCGAGTTCGGCCGCGTTGACCTGCGGGACGACCAGGGGTGTGTCCGGGTCCATCCGGAAGGCGTTGGTGTTGTCGATGACCAGGGCGCCCGCGGCGACCGCGGCGGGGACCCACTTCCGGCTGACGGCGGTGCCGGCGGAGAAGAAGGCGAGGTCGACGGTGGAGAAGTCGAAGGTGTCGAGTGCCTGCACGCGGTACGGGCGGCCGTCCACCGCCAGTTCGCGGCCGGCCGAGCGCGCGGAGGCGACCAGGTGCAGGTCCCGGTAGCGGAAGCCGCGCTCCTCGACGAGCTGGATCATGGTGCTGCCGACCGCTCCGGTGGCGCCGACCAGGGCTGTCCGCGGGGCGGTGTCTGCCGGGGTGAGGGGCATGGTCGTTCCTTCCGATCGTTCGTGGTTCACAGCAGCCGGTCCAGCACGGCGCGCAGGGCGTCGGGCCGGTCGGCGACGGGCAGCGGGTCGACGAAGTGGACGGGTGACCCCAGGGCCGCCGCGCCGCCGTCGGCCGTGCGGTCGTCACCGACCATCGCGACGTCCGCGGGTGCCAGGCCCAGGTGTCGGCAGGCGGTGCGGAACAGGGCCGGATCGGGCTTCTGGATGCCGTGCTCGAAGGAGAGCACATAGGCGTCCACGTACTCGTCCAGGCCGTGATGGCGGAAGACCGGCCGCAGGTCCCAGCCGATGTTGCTGACCACCACCACGCCGACGCCGCGTTCGCGCAGCCGGGCGAGCACCTCCGCGGTGTCCGGGTAGGGGTGCCAGGCGGGCGCCGTCATGTGGCGTTCGTAGAGCGCGTCGACCAGCTCGGGCCAGGGCAGCCCGCTGGCGTGCAGCAGGCCGGTGTACGCCGCGCGGTGCCGCACGACGTCCAGGTCGCGCTCCTGCCACAGCCGCGTCAGCTCGGCACCGGCGTCGCGCGGAGCGGGGCCGCCGGGTACCGCGCCGAAGTCGAGCAGCCGCCGTGCCCACCGGCGTACCTCGTCCGCGCCGACCTCCCGGTCCGTGCCGGCGAGAACGGCGGACAACCAGCTCTCGGCGTCCTCCAGCCGGAAGAGCGTGCTGGAGAAGTCGAACATGCATCCTTTGACCCTCATGGGTGACCTCCTGTCGTGGCCGGCCGGTCGCCGCCGGAAAGCGACGGCAGCCGGTGCTGGAGACTGCGGGCGACCAGGTAACCGAGCACCGCCGCGAGCGCCGCCAGCGCGGCGATCGTGGTCAGGGCGCTCGGCAGACCGAACGCCTGGGCGAGGAACCCGATCGTGGGCGGACCGAGCAGGACGCCGGAGTGGCCCAGGGTCGTCGCGGTCGCGACCCCGTCGGAGCCGCCGACCGTCCCGGCCGTGCCCACCGCGATGGGGAAGACGTTGGCGAGACCCAGGCCGGTCACCGCGTACCCCAGGAACACCAACCACGGCTGGGTGGCCAGGGCCGCCGTGAACATCCCGACGGACGCGGCGAGACCTCCGGTGACCAGGACCGGGGTGCTGCCCAGCCGTTCCAGCAGCCGGGTTCCGGACATCCGGGAGACCGTCATGGTCAGCGCGAACACGGCGTAACCGGCCGCCGCCGTACCCGGCCCGGTGTGCAGGTCGGTGGAGAGGTGCAGCGAGCCCCAGTCGGCGAGTGCGCCCTCGCCGTACGCCGTGCAGAGGGTGATCAGCCCGTACGCCGTGACGAAGAGCCGTACCCGGCGGGCGGTCGCCCCGGCCCGCCGCCGTCCGGCGCCCGGCCGGTCACCGGGCGTCCCGCCGCCGTCGGCCGGCAGCGGTGTGCGCAGCATCTCCCGGCCGGCGAAGGCGGTGACGGCGAGTCCGATCACGGTCAGCAGCAGCAGGTGGCGCTGCGGGCTCAGGTGGGGGGCCAGGAGTCCGCCGAGTCCGGCGCCCACCAGCGCCCCGGCACTGTAGGCCGCGTGGAAGGTCGGGAGGATCGGGCGCCGGATCCGGGTGGCCAGGTCCACCCCCGCGGTGTTGAAGGCGACGTTGAGCCCGCCGTACCCGGATCCGAACAGCAGGAGGACGAGGCCGAGTTGGAGCGCCGAGTGGGTCAGCGGAGGCAGCGTGACGGAGAGCGACAGCACGGTGGCCGTCACCACCGTCACCCGGCTGGTGCCGAAGCGGCGGCAGAGCCGGCCGGTCACCGTCATGGTGCCGACCGAACCCACCGACACCCCCAGCAGGGCGAGCCCGAGTTCTCCGGCCGAGGCGTGCACCTGCTCCTTGATCGCGGGGATGCGGACCACCCAACCGGCGAAGACGAAGCCGTCCAGGGCGAAGAAGAGGCTGATCGCCAGGCGCAGCCGGGCCACCGGCAGGGCGGCGACCGCCGGGCCGGGTCGGCCGCCGTCGACGAGCTGGTCCATGGCGGCCTCAGCTCCGCCCGGTCGCATCGGCGGCGAGTGCCGCGCGAAGCGCCCGGTGCAGGATCCGTCCGGCGATGTCGACCTCCTCGACCGTGCAGTTCAGTGGGGGCAGCAGCCGCAGCACGCCGTCGTCCCGGCCGCCCAGCTCGATGATCAGGCCGCGCAACAGCGCCTCCCGTTGCACCCGCCGGGCGAGCGCGGAGGCGGGCCGACCGGTGCCGGGCTCGGCGAGCTCCACGCCCAGCATCAGACCCAGGCCCCGGACGTCGAAGACCTGGTCGGTCAGCTCCCGAAGGCCTTCCAGGTGACCCAGGAGCTGTTCGGACCGGGCCCGCACGTTGGCCAGCACGCCGTCGCGGCGGACGACCTTGATCGTGGCGACACCGGCGGCGAAGGCGGCCTGGTTGCCCCGGAAGGTACCGGTGTGCGCTCCGGGCTGCCAGACGTCCAGCCGCTCGTCGTAGAGGATGACGGCGGCCGGCAGGCCCAGCCCGCTCAGCGCCTTGGAGGCGACCACGACGTCGGGCTCGATCCCGTACTGCTCGAAGGCGAACCAGGTCCCGGTGCGCCCGCAGCCGGTCTGGACCTCGTCCACGACCAGCGGGATGTCCAGCGCGCGGGTCACCTCGCGCAGGCGCCGGACGAACTCGGCGTCGGCCGGGATCACCCCGCCCTCGCCCTGGACCAGCTCCAACACGACCGCCGCCGGCAGCGGGATCCCACCGTTCGGGTCGGTGAGTGAACTTTCCAGGTACCCGACGCAGTTGACGGCGCAGGACGACCGGGTCAGCCCCAGCGGGCAGTGCCGGCAGGACGAGTAAGGGAAGACGTGGACACCGGGCATCCGGCCGCGGATCGGCGCCTTCTGGTCGACCAGCCCGGTCACGGACAGCGTCGCCAGCGTGCTCCCGTGGAAGCCGCCCTGGAAGGAGATCACCTCCTCGCGTCCGGTCGCCGTCTTGCACAGCTTCAGGGCCGCCTCGACCGCGTTGGCGCCGGTCGGCCCACAGAAGTGGATCTTCGTCCGGTCGCGCATCGCCTCCGGGAGCATGCCGAGCGTCAGGTCGGTGAACTCGTCCTTGACCGGGGTGGGGAAGTCCAGGCCGTGGACCAGTTCGCCGAGTTGCTCACGCGCCGCGGCCACCGGCTCGGGCGGGTTGTGGCCCAGCGCGAGGACACCGGCGCCGCTCAGGAAGTCGAGGAAGACGTTGCCGTCGAGGTCCTCCAGGTAGCTGCCGGCGGCCCGGCGGACGGCGATCGGCAACCGCCGTGGGTAGGTGCGTGCGTTGGACTCGCGCCGGCTCTGCCGAGCCAGCAGTTCGGCGCTGCGGGGACCGGGCAAGCCGCCGCTGACGGAGGGCTCCCGGTAGCCGGGGGCCGGATCGGCGTGGCCCCGGGTTCGCGGGCCTGCCTCGGGAAGGTCGGCGATCGTGGTCACGATCCACTCCACTCGGACGGGGGGACGGGAAGGGCGGCGACGCCTGCTCGGCGGCGGGCCGGCCGAGCGATCGTCACCAGGCCGACGAGGGCCGTGGCGACCAGGCCCTGCACGGCCGCGAGCAGCCAGAAGTGCGCGGGTCCGGCGGAACCGGCGGACGAGTAGAGCCGGCCGCCGACCACTCCGCTGGCGAAGGAGCCGAGACCGAGCGCCAGGCGCTGGCTTCCGACCGCCAGCGTCGGCCGGCCCGGGACGGCCCGGATGGCTTCCAGGTCGTTCTTGAGGAAGATGACGCCCTCGCCCACGCTCATCAGCACCGTGCCGAGGAGGATGAAGGGCACCCCGGGCCGGGTGAAGGCCAGCAACCCGAGCACGAACACCGGGAAGGTGATGAGGACGGCGGTGGAGTAGCGCACCCGGCCGATCCACCGCGCCGCCGGGGGCTGCCCGACGATGACCAGCACGCTGTTGATCACCAGCGCCAGGCTGTAGACCACCGTCGAGTGCCCGGCGGTGATGTAGACGCCCAGGTAGTTCTGGAAGAACCAGAACACGTAGGCGGTCACGAAGGCCACCAGTGCGGGCGGGGTGAGGAAGGCCCTGACCCAGTCGCCGCCCCGGCTCTCCCGGGCGGGCGTGGCCGAGCGGCTGGGCGGCAGGATCGCCGCGTGCAACCCGGTCAGCGCCGCGAACATCAGGCTGACCAGCGCGAAGACCAGCAGCGGCCACCGCGCGATCAGCAGGCCGGAGATCAGGGTGCCCAGGGCCATTCCGGTGCTCAGTGCGGAGTTGTTGACCGAGAGCAGCACCGGCCGGTGCTCGTCGGAGACCTCCCGCACCAGGTACGCCTTGTTGGCCGGCGAGTAGAAGGCGTCGCCGAGAGCGGTGAGCAGCACCGCGACGACCGCCAGCCGCGGCACGGACAGGCCCACCAGGAAGAGGGCGAATCCGCAGGTGCGGACGGTCAGTCCGGTCACCATCGAGGTCTTGAGGCCGATCCGCTCGGCGATCAGTCCCCCGCCGAGGGCACCGGAGAACTGCAGGAAGGACGTCACCCCCAGCAGCAGCCCGACGGTGCCCATCGCCATACCCAGCCGCTCGTGCAGCAGGATCGCCAGGAAGGGCAGCACCATGAAGCTGCCGAGCGGCATGAAGAACGAGGTGGCGAGCAGGAACTTGAGCGTGGTGGGCAGACCGGTCAGGCCGGCCCACAGGTCAGAACGACGGATGCCAGACATCGCCGTCCTCGAACTCGACCCAGTAGGTCCGTGCGATCTCGCGCTTGGTCCGGTCCGCCGCGGCGTGGTCCGGTACCCGCAACCAGATCAGCCCGGGCCGCTTGGTGTTGGCGGCCACCGGAAGCGGCACCTCACCCGGCCGGATGCCGATCTCGAAGTCCGCCACGCCCTCGACGGCGCGCAGCAGTTCGGGGTCGGCGGTCCGGCGGACCCGCTTGCGCGGAGGGATCAGCGACACCACCATGCCGACCGCGCTGGACGGCGGCAGGTGGGGGGAGGTCACCTGCTCGCCACCGGGCAACAGGCTGCGCAGCACGGTGGCGATCTCGTCGACTCCGGTGGCGTGTTCCACCATCCGGAAGATCCGGTAGCCGCCGATCCGGGTCTGCGACTCGATGATCACCGGCCGGCCGTCGGGAGCGACCTTGACCTCGGTGTGGGTGAGACCCCAGGTGTGTCCGATGGCGTCGAGGAAGTCCAGGACCGTACGGCTGATGCGCTCGGTGTGCCGGTCGTAGGGGGCCGGCGGCGGCACCGAGACCTCGGTGATGGCGACGTTCGGGTGGCGGGCGAGGCGGCAGAGCGACATCCCGGCGACCGCGTGCCGACCGTTCAGGGTCACCGTCTCGACGCTGTAGAGCTCGTCCCCCTCGACGAGTTCCTCGGCCAGGTAGGAGCCCTGGAGCCAGAACCGGGAGTCGTCCAGCACGGCGCGAAGCTCGTCGGGGGTGGTGATCTGGCGGACGCCGACGCTGCCCGAACCCGCGACCGGCTTGACGATCAGCGGCAGCCCGTACTGGGCGTGGAACTTCTCCAGGTCGTCGGCGCTCGCGACCGGGGCCCAGCCGAGCGCGAGCTCCGGGTGTCCGGCGAGGATGTCCCGCATCCGGTCCTTGTAGCGGGTGGCCGCCACCGAGGCCAGCGGCAGGCCCCGGATGCCGAGCGCGTCGGCGATGACGGCGCAGCTCTCCAGGCCGAACTCGCCGAACGAGACGGTCGCGTCGAGCGGGTGCTCACGGTGGATCGCGCGGGCGGCCCGCAGGCAGGCCACCACCTGTTGCGCGGGTATCGGGTACACGTGCCGGCAGCGTTCCAGGACGGCCAGCTCGTTCGGTGAGAAGTCGGTGGTGTTCCCGACGAAGCTGACGTCGAAGCCCAGCTCCAGCGCGGTCTCGACCACGCCGGCCCAGCCGCTGAGCACCAGGAGGTGGGGGTTGTGTTCAGTCACGGCGGTCGTCGTCCTTCATCCGGATCCGCAGCTCACCGGCGGCGGACAGCACGTTCTGCAGGGCGAGTTCGGCGGTGGCGCCGGTGGCGAACAGCAGGGCGACGCAGCCGTCCTGGTGCGAGACCGTGCGGACCGTCGTGCCGGCGGCCAGTGCCGGGTAGAGCACGGGGTCGCCCGGGTGCCCGGTCAGAGCGTCCCGGCCCGAGATCCCCAGGAAGACCCCGGGGTGCGGGGCGTAGAGCCGGGCGTGGGCCGCGCCGTGACGCGGGGTCAGCGGCGCGTCCATCAAGGCGGGACGGCGCCGCAGCACCAGGTCGACGAAGGCGGCGTAGGGGTCGGCGTCCAGCGTCCGCGAGATCTCCTCACCGATCAGGGCGCCGCCGAGCCGCGGGTTGATCTCGACGACCTCGAACCCCCCGTCGGTCAGGATGAACTCGGTGTGGGCGAAGCCCTCGGTGTAGCCGACGGCCTTGAGCACCTGCTCGATCCACCGCTCGGCGTCCTCCGCCATCGCGGCGGGCAGCGCGACCGGGAAGCCCAGTGCCTCCTCGCGGAACACCGGTGGTGCGGAGAGGACGCGGCTGCTGACGCCGATCACCCGGGTCCGGCCCTCCCAGGTGAGGGTCTCGATGCTGTACAGCGGGCCGAGGAAGTAGGGCTCGGCCGCCAGTCGCCCGCGCAGGGTCGAGCGCCGGGCCGTGTGCAGCACGGTGGTGAGCTCGTCGAGGGTGCGGGCCAGCCAGACGTGCTTGCTCCCGGTGCCCGCGCTGTCCTTGACGACCAGCGGCAGCCCGACCCGCGCGGCCACGCCGGCGGCGTCGTCCACCGGGCCGATGGAGCAGCCGTCGGCCCGGGACAACCCGTGCTCGTACAGGCGCCGGCGCAGCTGTTCCTTGTCGCGGACCAGGCGGACGCACGCGGGATCCTGTCCGGCGAGCCCCAGCTCCTCACGGACCGCGAGGGAGACCAGGCTCCACGTGTCGGTGGTGCTGACCAGGCCCGCCACGTCGCCGATCTCGCGGACCTTGTCGACCACCTCCGCCACGTCGTGGGTGTTCACGTCGTGGACGACGAGGTGGGCGGTGTCCAGCATGGCGAGTTCGTACAGGTACTCCGACCGGTCGCAGGTCAGGAGGTGGACGGTCAGGTCCTCCGCGGCGGCCGCGGCCACCAGCCGGCCCAGGCCGAACTGCAGCCACTCCAGGGCGATGACGTTCCGACCCGAGGGCGTGTTCACAGGGCGTCCTCCTTGACGTGGGGGTGGAAGGAACGGCGGCTCCAGTCCATGACCGACCAGGGCAGGGCCAACTGGTCCAGCGAGTCGATGCACCTGGGCGCCTGCTCCGGCACGCTCGCGGTGCCCCCGGCGCTCCGGGCGTAGACGTTCCGCGCGTAGCGGTGTCCGGTGTCGGCGGCGATGAGGACACAGGGGCGCTCGGGGTCGCGGGCGGCCTCCCAGCGCGCGGCGAGGTAGTTGCAGCCCGAGGAGAGCCCGGCGTAGACGGCGTGCCGGCGGAACAGGTCGGTCGTGGCGGCCACGGCGCTGTCGAAGTCGATCCAGTGCACCCGGTCGTAGAGCTCGTAGCGCACGTTGCGCATGACGATCGGGCTTCCGATCCCGGAGATGCTGGCCACCGGGTCGGCGACCGGATCGCTGCCGAAGGTGACGCTCTCGAAGGGCTGGACGCCGACGAGTTGGACATCGTCGTTGAGTTCACGCAGGTAGCCGGTCAGGCCGCCGGTCGAGGCGCCGGTACCGACACCGCCGACCAGGGTGAACGGCTCGCCACCGAACTCCTTCTGCAGCAGTTCGGCGCACTCGCGGTAGCCGAGGTAGTGGATGCCGTCGTGGTACTGCTGCATCCAGTGCACGTCGGGCTCGGTCTCGAGGATGCGCGCGACCCGGTCCAGGCGTGCGCGTTGGTCCATCTTGTCGACCAGCGGCCCCGGCGGGATCTCCACCTGGTCGACCTCGGCCCCGAGCATCTCGAACTGCCGACGCACGTCGTCGTCGACCTTGGTCGAGCAGACGATCCGGCATTTCATTCCGTATTTGTGGCAGGCCAGCGCGAGCGAATACCCATACGTTCCGCTGGAGCTGTCCATCAACGTGTCGCCCGGTTTGACGACTCCGGTCGCCAGGAGTTTCCGGACCGCTTCGAGAGCCGAATAGAGCTTCATCATCTCGAAACGCAGGACATGGATATTGCCTTCCAGCCGGACCACATCCGGCTGCTTCATCGCGTCCGCGATGTGATCGAACACGTCCCCATCCTGTTCTGTCGTCAAGGCACGCACGGGAATGTCCCGACCCACCGTCCGTGCGCGAAGGGAAGACGCGGCCGGCGCCGGGGAACGCCGGCCGCGTCTCTTTCCGGGGCGGGGCGGTCAGACGGCCGCGGGAACCGCGGCGCCGGCGGCGATACCGAAGGTGCGGTGCGCGGTGCGGGTGATGAGGAAACGGATGTCCTCGTCGGACAGGCCGCTGGCCTTGGCGTTGGCGATGTGCCGGGCGAGCGGCTGCGAGCCCGCCGCGACCACGCCGTTCTCCTCGTACCACAGCCCGTTGTCGCCGGTGTGGTGCAGCGGGCGGCCACCCAGCCGGGCGGAGTCGCACCGGTCGGTCATGATCATCGCGTTGCGCGGGCCCATCAGCTGGACGGCGCGGGCGGCGAGGGCCAGGTCCACGTGCTCGCCGTCGAAGTTGATGCAGGCGGCGATGCGGCAGTTGACCGCCTGGCGGATGATCGCGCCGGGCACCGGTCCGGCCACCTCGCTGATGTTGTCCAGGGTCCAGTTCGGCACGTCGTACGACTCGATGACGCGGTCACGCTCCCGGCGGGCCCGCTCGGTCCGGAAGGCGTGCCGGATGTTCAGCGGCATGTCGTTGAACAGGTGGTCGGTGGTCACCCGGACGCCGGTGCCGTTCCACTCCGACTGGTACGCCGTCTCCACGATGGCGTCGACGGTGTCCGCGCTGCGTCGCGGGTCGTCGCGGGTGAAGTGGCCGAGCGCCGGACGCACACCGTGGGCCAGGAGCGTCGGCACGATCCAGGAGAAGTCGCTGGTGCGCAGGTTCGGGTCGTCCTGGAGGACGGACTCCGGGGAGAAGGCGTCGGGCGAGACGACCGTGTAGACCAGGCCGTGGTCACCCAGTCCGGCCAGCCGCTCCCACTCCTGCCGGCTCGGCGCCCAGACGGTGGACGTCGGGGTACCGCCGCGGTGCGAGAGCAGCGGGCCTTCGAGCGCCACGCCCGGCACGTGCGGGAGCAGTCCGTCCGCACGCATGCTCGCGTAGTTCCGCATGAACTCCTCGAACTCGCCCAGGCGGTCGCGGTGCAGGTACATCGTCGGCAGGGCGAGGACGCCCTCGGTCGCGCACCACTGGTCGAGCCGGGCCAGGTCCACGCGGGTGAAGTCGGAGAAGTCCACGTCCCCGAATCCGTGACAGTGCACCTCCACCGGGCGCATGCCGTCCTCGTCCGCCTGGAACGGCTCCACACCGGACGCCGCTGCGATCGAACTCATCGTCAAAGCTCCTCTTCGGTCTGGGGGGTCGTCTCGATTCTGCGGCGCCGGAAGGTTCGGTATCCAGCCCGGAACTCGGTCATGATGCTGCATTGCAGCATCATGAGGGAGTGGCGAGCGGCGACTTCAGGGATATTCTCGCTGGGCCGGCCGACGGACCTTCGGCACGACGGCCGAACGAGCCGACCGCCGGCGCTGGTACGGACATTGGCCGCGCGCTCTTGCCGGCCCCTCCCTCTCATTCCACAGGAGTGAACCTCCATGTCCTCACCTACGGTCGTATCCGACCGGGAATTCGTGACACCCCGCCGCCGCACCCTCGTCACCAGCGTTTCTTCCGATTCCCACACCTGGAATCTGGTCTATTTGCAGCTGTTGCTGGAGGAGCTGGGCCATCAAGTGCACAACGTCGGCGCCTGCGTGCCGGACGACCTCCTGATCGAGGAGTGCCGCCGACGCCGCCCCGACCTGGTCGTGGTCAGCAGTGTCAACGGGCACGGCTTCCTGGACGGGCGCCGCCTGATCACCAGGCTGCGACGGGAGCCGGACCTGGCACGGCTGCCCGTCGTGATCGGCGGCCGGCTCGGCACGGAGGGCGCCGCCGAGGGGACGTACGGACCCGAGCTGTTGGCGGCGGGATTCACCGACGTCTTCGAGGGCGACAACGCCGTCCGGGACTTCCGGGCCTACCTGATGTTGACTCAGCTCCCCTCCCTCCCAGCGCGGTTGCCGGCCATGGCGGGGGCCGCCGCGTGAGCGGTTCCGACCGGCGTCCCTTCGTGTCGACCGCACCGCCCTTCGGGGCGGCGATCGCCGCGGCCAGGGCGGCAGGCGAGCTGGTCGTCCAGCCCCGGATGGGCTTCGCCACCGTACCGGCCATGCGCCGCGGCCTGGAGGCGGTCCGGGACGTGCCGGCCCGCACCGTCGGCACCATCACCCTGGACAGCTACACCCGGGTCGGCGACCACGCCTCCGCGCGCCACGCGCTCGACCGTGGAAGCAACCTCAACGGCTACCCCCTCGTCACCCACGGGCCGGACACCACAAGGGAGTTGACCGCCGCGCTGGGCGGACGGCAGTTCGCCGTCCAGGTGCGCCACGGCTCGTCCCTGCCGCTGGACATCTTCCGGGTACTGCTCGACTCCGGGCTCGACGCCACCGAGGGCGGCCCGGTCTCGTACTGCCTGCCCTACAGCCGTACCCCACTGGTGCGTTCGGTGGACGCCTGGGCGCGCTGCTGCGAACTGTTGGCCACCCGCTCGCCGACGGCTCATCTGGAGAGCTTCGGCGGCTGCCTGCTGGGTCAACTCTGCCCGCCCAGCCTGCTGGTGGCGATGACCGTGCTGGAAGGCCTGTTCTTCGAGCAGCACGGGCTGCGCGACATCTCGCTCAGCTACGCCCAGCAGACCGACTTCGAACAGGACCGAGCGGCCGTCGCGGCGTTGCGCCGGTTGGCAGGTGAGATGCTCACCGAGGCCTCCTGGCACATCGTCCTCTACACGTACATGGGCGTCTTCCCGAGGAGCGAGGCCGGCGCGCTGGCCCTGCTGCGGCAGAGCGCGCTGCTCGCCGCCCGCACCGGTGTGGAGCGGCTGATCGTGAAGACCGCCGCGGAGGCGTACCGGATACCCACCGTCGAGGACAACGTCCGGGCGCTGCGGGAGGCAGCCCGGGCGGCGGCCGACGCGGGCCCGCCGGACACCACGGCCGACGACGGGGTGTACGAGGAGGCCAGGACCCTGGTGGAGGCGGTACTCGCCCTCCACCCGGACGTCGGTCGGGCCCTCACCACGGCCTTCGCCCGCGGCTACCTGGACGTCCCGTACTGCCTGCACGCCGACAACGCCCAGCGTTCCCGCAGCTACATCGACGGTGACGGGCGGCTGCGCTGGTTCTCCGTGGGGCTCATGCCGATCAGCGCCCAGGCCCCACGCGGCAGTTCCCGGCTCCGCGCGGACGACCTGCTCGGCATGCTCTCGCACGTCCAGTCCACGTTCGACCGGGCCGCGTAGGCCCGGGCCCGGGTCCGGGCCGGACCGGCGCCGCGCCCGCGTGACCCTCCCCGTTCCCCGACCGCTTCCGCTCCGTGTTCCCCGACCGCTTCCGGTCCACGCGGCCCGCGCCGCGATCCACCCGGCACAAGGAGAATCGCAGTGAACAGCTCCATACCACCGCTCAGTCCCTACACCATCGCCGTCGTCGGCACCGGGCCCCGGGGCATCTCCGTCCTGGAGCGCCTCGCCGTGCTGCTGCGCGAGGGCGCCGCCGAACCTCGTCCGGTCCACATCTACGCGATCGACGCCGTGGAGGTCGGGGCCGGGCGGGTCTGGCGGACCGACCAGAACGACTGGTTCACGATGAACACCGTCATCGGGCAGGTCACCATGTTCTCCGGTGAGCCGGACGGTGGCCGCGCCCGCCCCGGCGCCGGGCCCTCGCTCGGCGAGTGGCTGGCCGAGCACGCGCCGGCCGCCGGCGACCGCCCGGCCCTCGGTCCGGACGACTTCGCCTCCCGGCGGGACTACGGGCGCTACCTGAGGTTCGTCTACCGCACCATCACCGACGAACTGCCCCCGCACGTCCGGCTGATCCCGCTGCAAGCGCGGGTGACCGCCGTCCGACCGGGGCTCGGGGACGGCTACCGGCTGACCCTGGACGAGTCCCGGACGCTCGCGGCGGACAAGGTCGTGCTGGCCACCGGACACCCCAGGAACGAACCGGACGACTTCGACCGGGCCATGATCAGGTTCGCCGGAACCCGGCCCGGGATCGCCTACCTGTGCGGCGACTCGGCCGCGGAGCTGGACCTCGACACCGCGGTCCGCCCCGGAACCACCGTCGCGATCCGCGGCTTGGGGCTGTCCTTCTACGACGTCCTGCTGTCGCTGACGGTGGGCCGCGGCGGCGAGTTCGTCCGTGACCGGCACGGCAGCCTGCGCTACCGGCCCAGCGGACGCGAGCCGCACGTCGTGGCGGCCTCGCGCAGCGGGCTGCCGATCCCGGCGCGTGGACGCAACCAGAAGGCTCCCGGTTACGTCCACCCGGCGCGGTTCCTCACCCAGGAGGCCCTGGCGGCGGCCCGCGCCCGGCGTCGCGCGGCGACCGGCAGCACGCGGCTCGACTTCGACCAGGACCTGCTGCCGCTGCTGCTCAAGGAGATCGAGCACGTCTTCTACACCACCCACGTGCGGGCCGCCGCCGGCGCCGAGCAGGCGGCGGAGTTCGCCCGCCGGCACGCCGAACTGCTCGCCTTGGGCGAGGACACCTCGGTGCTGCTCAAGGAGGCGGGTCTGGAGTCCGTCCCCGCTCCGGACCTGTGGGCGCTGGCCCGCCCCTTCGCGGGCGAGTTCTTCCCGAGCCACCAGGCCTGGCAGCAACGCCTGTCCGCGGTCCTGCGCCACGACCTCGACCAGGCCGCGCTGGGCACCCTGGACGGTCCGCTGAAGGCGGCGCTGGACGCCCTGCGGGACCTCCGTGGCATCGTGCGGCAGGCCGTCGACTACGGCGGCCTGCTGCCCGAGTCCCACCGTGACGCGTTCCTCGGCCGGTACGCGCCGGTCAACGCCCTGCTCTCGGCCGGCCCGCCGATGGTCCGCACCGAGCAGTTGATCGCGCTGATGGAGCAGGGACTGGTCGAGATCGTGGGACCGGCCGCCCGGTTCGGCACGGACCA
Organism: Kitasatospora sp. NPDC024654; assembly: GCF_055559155.1. NCBI lineage: Bacteria > Bacillati > Actinomycetota > Actinomycetes > Kitasatosporales > Streptomycetaceae > Kitasatospora > Kitasatospora sp. NPDC024654. The sequence continues at coordinate 42,184 of NZ_JBVHLF010000045.1, read as the reverse complement.
GGCGGCCGGACGGTTCGTGGTCGGCTCCCCGCAGGTGGCCGGCTCCGAGCGGACCGCCGAGGTACTGATCGACGCGCGCATCCCCACGCCGAACCTGCCCCGGGACAGCTCGCCGCTCACCCGCCAGCTGCTGAGCGCCGGCGTGGTCCGCGAGTTCGTCAACTCCGACACCGCTTCGGGCACCCGGTACGCCACCGGCGGGCTCGACGTCGTCCAGGGGTCCTTCCGGGTGCGGGACGGCGCCGGGCGGGTGCACCCGGGGCTCTACGCCCTGGGCATCCCCACCGAGCACGTGCGCTGGTTCACCCAGATCGGCAACGGCCGCCCCGGGGTGGCCACCGACTTCCTGAAGGTCGCCGACACCGTCGCCAGGGAGCTGCTCGCCCCGCTGACGGAGCGGCCCACCGAACCGGCCGTCCTGGTGGGCCACGAGACCGGCGCCCACCACTGAACCGCAGCAGTCTCCGCACGAAAGGCACTGCCGGCAATGACTCCTCACACGGCAACGACTCCTCACGACCGGGACGCCACCCGGGCGTTCCGAACGGCGCGGGACGTCCTCCTGGAACACCGGGACGATCTCGCCACTGCCCGCCGCCTGTTCCGGTGGCCGAGGCCGGACCGCTTCAACTGGGCACTCGACTGGTTCGACGCGGTGGCCCGCGACAACTCCCGGCCCGCGCTGCGGGTGTTGGGGCCCGACGGCCACACCGACCACTCCTTCGACACCATGGCCCGCCGCTCCGACCAGGTGGCGGCCTGGCTGCAGGGTCTGGGCGTGGCCCGCAAGGACCCGCTGCTGCTGCTCCTCGACAACCGGGTGGAGCTGTGGGAGGTGATGCTCGCCGCCATCAAGCTGGGCGCGGTCATCGTCCCGACCTACACCACGACCACCCCAGCCGAGCTGGCCGACCGGGTCCACCGGGCGGGCATCCGGCACGTCGTGGCCGCCGCCGACCTGGTGGACCGCTTCGCGGACGTCCCCGGCGACTGGACGCGGATCGCGGTGGGCGCCCGACGAGCCGGCTGGCTGGCGTACACCGACTCCGCCACGGCCCCGGCCGACTTCACCCGGCAGGGATGCTCGCTGGCCGACGACCCGCTGTTCTGCTACTTCACCTCGGGCACCACCTCGCGGCCGAAGATGGTCTCGCACACCCACCTCAGCTACCCCGTCGGCCACCTGTCGGGGATGTACTGGAACGGCGTGCGCCCGGGCGACTTCCACCTGAACGTCTCCGCACCGGGCTGGGCCAAGCACGCCTGGAGCTCCTTCTTCGTGCCGTGGAACGCCGAGGCCACCGTGGTCGCCCTGGCCGAGCCGCGCCCCGGCCCGGCCGCGGTCCTCGCCGCGCTCCGGCGGGGCGGGATCACCACGCTCTGCGCTCCCCCGACCGTGTGGCGCGGCATGGTCCGCGAGGGGCTGGGAGAACGGCCCGCGGGGCTTCGGGAGGCCACCGCCGTCGGGGAGTCTCTGGAGCCCGCGCTGTTCCACACCGTGCGGCAGGCGTGGGGCCTGTCGGTCCGGGACGGCTTCGGCCAGACGGAGACGACCGCCCAGATCGGCAATCCCCCGGGCCGTGAGGCCGTTCCGGGACGGATGGGCTGGGCGCTGCCGGGCTACCAGCTGGTGCTGATCGACCGGGAGACCGGCCAGGAGGTGCCCGACGGCACCCCGGGCGAACTCTGCGTCCGGCTGTCGCCACGCCCGGCCGGCATGATGACGGGCTACTCGGGCGATCCCGAGCGCACCGCCCGCGCGTTCGAGGGCGGCCTCTACCACACGGGCGATCTGGTGGTGCGCCACGACGACGGCAGCTACGGCTACGTCAGCCGGACCGACGACATGTTCAAGTCGTTCGACCACCGGATCTCGCCGCTTGAGCTCGAACGCGCCCTGCTGCGGGACCCGTTGGTCGCGGACGTCGCGGTGGTGGCGATCCCGCACCCGGTGGGGCTGTGGGAGCCGAAGGCGTTCGTGGTCCTTGCCCGCGGCCACGCCCCGGGCCCGGAGAGCGCCGACGCCGTCTTCCGCCGCGCGGTCGAGGAGCTGCCGCGCGAGAAGTGGGTCCGGGTGCTGGAGTTCGTCGACCGCCTGCCGCTGACGCCCTCCGGCAAGATCCGCCGTGCCGAGCTGCGGGACCGGCCCGAGGTGCCGGGCCTGGTCCACCGACTGTCGACCACCGAGGAAGGAGAGGCTGATGGAGGAGCACACGGAGCAGTCGAGCCCGCTGTTGTGCCTGTGCGCGCGGGTCACCGAGCGTGAGGTGATCGCCGCCCTGGAGCGCGGCGCGGACGACCTGTCGTCCGTCCGCGAGGCAACCGAGGCGAACACCGGGTGCGGCGACTGCGCCGACGACATCGAGGACCTGATCGCCGAGCACCAGGAGCGGAGCACCCTGCACAGCGCGTCGAGCTGAACCGGCAGCGCCGGTCGGATGTCACCGTGAGGCTGGGGAGCCGGGCCGACTGCCCGGCTCTCCGGCCGTTCAGCGCCGGACACGGTTGGCGAGGAAGGTGCCGGCCGTGGCGAGGACGAGCCCGCCGAGGGTGAGCGGACCGAAGTCCTGACCGAGCAGCAGCGCGCCCAGGCCGGCCGTGCTCATCGGGACCAGATAGAACAGGCTGCTGACCTGGCTCGTCCCGTGCCGTTGCAGCAGGTGGTAGAGGAGGCCGACGCCGACGATGGAGTTGATCAGCGCGGTCCATAGCAGCACGGGCCAGTACGACGCGGAGAAGTGCACGTCCCAGCCCTCCACCAGGAGCGCGGGCACCAGCACCACCAGCGAGGCGGCGAGGAGTTGCACGGCGTTGCCGCTGACCGGCTCCATCCGCCCGCAGAACCGCTTCTGGTAGACCGTGCCGAAGGAGATGCCGAGCAGTCCCAGCACGAGGAAGCCCAGGCCCAGCAGGTAGCCCCCGGACAGCTGGATCCGGTCGGCGACCGCCAGCGCCACCCCGCCGAGCCCCAGCGCCAGGCCCAGGTACTGGCCGGCCGAGACCCGCTCGCCGAGCAGCGGCACCGCGAGCAACGAGGCGGCCAACGGGTAGAGGGCGATGATCAGCGCCGCCAGTCCGGAGGGCACCCCCAGGTTCATCCCCATGTAGATGCTGGAGAACTGCACCGCCTGGACGAGTGTGCCGGCAACGGCCAGGTGCAGCAGTCGGCGCCCCCGGGGCAGCCGTTCGCGACGGACCCCGGCGATGACCAGCAGGACGACGCCCGCGATGGCGAAACGTAATGTCGCGAAGGTGTAGGGCGACGCGTACCGCAGTCCGAGCTTGCCGGAGATGAAACCGGAACTCCAGACCACCACGAGCGCCACCCGGGCCGTCAGGTCGGCCCCGCGGTTGGGCCGTGCGGCCGGTTCCGGGGCACCGCCCGGGGCTGCGGGCTGCGCGGGACTCTCGAGGGACGGGGTCGGCTTCAGCATGTCTGACACTCCCTATTGTTCGATAAAAAGCACTCTAGAGCAGAATATCGTCCGGGTCGAGGGCTTCCACGGCAATCGGCGCGGATCCCGGCCCGAACGCCGACCGCCCCACGGACAGGTGTCCGTGGGGCGGTCGGTCGGTCAGGGGAATGCGCCGGCAGAGGCTTCAGTAGAGGCTGGAGAAGAGGATCCCGATCAGCTGGGCCGATTCGTCGGAGTCGTTGCGGAAGCTGTGCGGATGGCCCGCCGACCACTGGATGGAGTCGCCGGCCCGCAGGACGTGGTCCACTCCGTTGTACCGGGCCACCAGGACGCCCCTGGTGACGGTGATGAAGTCGGAGCCCTCGTGCTGGAGGTCTTCGGCGAGGCCGCTGTGCGGCTCGAAGTCCCCCGTGACGACCTGGTATCCGAGCACCGGGGAACGCAGCACCCGGTAGACCACACCGGGCGCCCGGCTCAGCTCCTCCTGCTTCTCCCTCGGGAAGACCGAGGGAGTGGCCCGCCCACGGGAGAAACCCAGGAACGAGCCGACGTCGTGGCCGAACACCCGGGCGAGGCGGCCGAGCCGCTCCAGCGCGATGTCGGTCTCGCCCCGCTCCAGCGAGGCGAGGAAGGACACCGACAGCCCGCACTCGGCCGCCACCTGGCGCAGCGACATGCCCTGCTGCGTACGGAGGCGGTGCAGCACCTCGCCGGGCCGCGGGAATCCGAGCTCCGGATCCCGCGGCTCAGGGGCGTCGGTGGATGGGTCAGGGTCAGCCATGATCGCATCCTAGAGGCTGCCGCCCGCCCCTCCAACGCCCTGCCACCCGGCCCTACCCCTGCCGCAGCAGGCCCGACTGGGCGATCAGGACCCCCAACTGGCAACGACTGCGCGCGCCGAGCTCCTGGTAGATCTTGGCGACATGACTGCGGCAGGTCCGTACGCTCACCCCGATCCGGCGAGCGATCGCCTCGTCGGTCTCGCCCTCGGCCAGCAACTGGATGATGGACATGCGCACGCCGCTGATCAGCTCGCTCACCTCCGCCGCGCGGTTCTGGCTCTCGAACGGGCTGGCGCTCACCCAGGCACGCTCGAACACCCCGAGGAGGAAGTCCACCACGCCGGCCTGGCGGACGATCACGGCCACGTCCCGGTCGCCGTCCGCCGGGATGACGGCCACGTCCCGATCGAAGATGATCACCTGGTCGAAGGGATCGCCGAGGGTGCGCACCTCCCCGCCGACCGCGACGAGTTGCTCGACGTGCTCCCTCGTGGGCCGGTCGAAGCGTGCCGCGTGCTGGTACAGGATCCGCGATCGAACGCGACGGGCGAGCTTCACCTCGGGCGACTCCCAGGCGACCTGGAGCGCGTCCGCGATGCTGCGGCCGCCTCCGGGGCGTGCGACCAGCACCTCGGAGTCGCAGTCCTCGGCAAGGGCGGCGATCTCGGCGGCGATGGCGTCGGCCCCGGCGACCGTCTGGCACGGCTCCACCAGACGGCTCTCCCGGGTGGCCTGCTCGTGCAGCTCCTGGAAGACCGCCAACTCGGCCCGGATCGCGTCCGACTCCTGTTCCATCCGGGCGATCTGCGTGTGCAGCCGGGCCAACCTGCGAGAGGCCGCGGTGCGGGGCGCGACGGGGACCAGTGCGTCTCCGCGGTCGTCCGCCAGAGGCCGCAGCAACCCCCCTTCCCTCAGAAGTCGCACCGCCCGCGCCACCCGGGTGTCGCCCCAGTCGAGCTCCTCGTTCGCCCGGGACGGGTAGAGGACACGGACTCGAATCGCCAGCTGGTACAGCTGCTCCAGATCCTCGGCCTCGCCTAACGGGTCCGCTTGCCGGATCTTGAGATCTGTCTGCATGAATCCCCCTCATAGCAGCCAACAGCCTTGTCAGCGCAGGCAACAGCCTTCCCACACGGGCAAGGCGCTGCCGCACCGCTCAAGGGGGGAAGGGGCTGCCCGTTCCACTGCCGGGCCAAGCCACAGGCCGTTGCCTATACTGGATGATCGTGTTGAATATCGCACAAGCCGCCCGCGCCTGTCAACCGTGGCGAACGAATGCGCCGCGTTCAGTGGACAGTTGTCCACTATGGCGGATGGCCGACCTGGACCGGTCGAGCGGCGTACAGGTCGGTGGACCTGCCCGACGCCTGGGGCCGATCCGACCCGATCACCGCTGACCGTCGAGGCCACCGGCGGCCGCCGGGTTGACCGCAACCAGCGGACTCCGGCCCGGCCGTCCGCCCGCCGACCGAGCATATGCGCGGGAGCGTTGCCGGCCGGTGCCATCTGTCAACAATGGCGGACGCCACTCGCTTCGAGTAGGGTTGGTCCATGTTGACGGACCGTCAAACAGGCCAATGATCCTTCGGGAGACGACAGATGGAGCCCAGCGGGCCACTTCCCGGTCAGCCGGGCCGGTCCTCGGTGCGTCGGATCGACCAGCGGCTGAACGAGTTGCTCGACGCCCTCTATCCCGACGAGCGCACGCGCCCCGGGTACGCCGCGATCTCCCGCGAGATCCGTCAGACGACCGGCGGGAGGATCTCCGGCACCTACCTGTGGGAGCTCGCCACCGGCAAGAAGCACAACGTGACGCTCGAACAACTCGACGTGCTGGCGACCTTCTTCGGAGTGCCGCTGGAGTACTTCCTCAACGACGCCGTCGCCGAGCGGGTCAGCTCCCAGCTGGCCATGGCGTCCGCGTTGCGCGACACCCGGGTGCGCAACCTGGCCCTGCGTGCCGAAGGGCTCTCCCCGGCCAGCTTGGACGCCCTGCTCACCATGGTGGACGAGGTCCGAAAGCTGCAGAACCTGCCGCGGATCAACGACGCCGCGGACGATCCGGCGGCCGACGGCGGGCCCGCGCGGGTCGGCGAGCCCTGACCAGGACGGGACTCCGCGGCTTCGGGAACGCCGGAGGGGAGAGCTGAGCGAGGCGCCGGAACGCGCCTCGAGCCGTCGTACTGGAGCGGTTCTCGGGGGAAGGCTCTGAAGGACGCCATGTCGCATGAGTACAACCGGCTACGCCGACGCTGCGAGTCAGTGCTGAAGCAGCTCGACGTACCACATCCGTTCTCTCTCGACGCGCTCTGCGCGCGACTGTCGGCACAGCGAGGACGCCCGCTCCACCTCCATGCCCTGCCGCCGCAGGCGGCCTCGGCGGGAGCCTGCGGCCTCTGGCTGGCGACCCACACCGACGACCACATCTTCTTCGAGCGACGAACGGCCCGCGCACACCAGGAGCACATCGTGCTGCACGAGATCGCGCACATGCTGTTCGACCACCACTCCGTCGCGGATGGGGAGTTGGGCACCGTGTCGGCCCTCCTGAGTGATCTCAGTCCCCGGCTGGTCAACCGGCTGCTGGCGCGGACCGACTACACCACGTGGCAGGAGCAGGAGGCCGAGATGCTGGCGAGCCTGATCCGGACCAGTGAGCGGCAGCCGGCGGCGGCCCAGCCGAGCGGGGCGCTCCAGGAGCTGGAGGCGGCCCTGGGAGTCGAGGCATGGCATGTCCACTGACCTCGCATCGCTCAGCACGACCGTGGAGAACGTGAGCGCGGTCTGCCTGTGGGTCGCCGTGGGGGTGCGGGCGCCTTCGGCGCTCCGCTCGCCCCGACAGCACGCGCTCTGGTTCGCGGTCGCCAGCGCGGCCGCAGCCATGACGCTCAGCCTGGACCCGGTCAGCCGTGCCGTCCTCGCCGTCACCGGCCCGACCCAGCTCGTCGGACTCGGCCAGCATCTGCTGGGCGTGCTGTCAGCCGGCACCACCCTCGACTTCGCCACCGCCGCGGTCGACCGACGCCGACACCGGGCGCGCGTCTACCTCGGGACCCTCCTCGTGACGGCCGTCCTTGTCGTGCTCCAGTTGCGCGCCGGCTCCGGCCCTCCGCCGACCGCCTTCTGGCTGGTCCTCACCACGGCCCACCTGTTCGCCAACTACGCCTGCATGCGCATGTGTTGGCACTACAGCCGGCAGAGCGCACCCGGTCAGCTCAGAACGGGCCTGCAGCTGTTCGGTCTCGGTACCACGTGCGCCGGACTCTTCTGGTGCGGCAAGGGGCTCCAGCTCCTCCTCGACGGCCAGGTCTGGGCCGTCCTCCTCCCGTTGCTGATGGCGCTGCACGCGTTCTTCCGGGCGGCCGCCCTGATCGTGCCGGTGGCCGCCGCCGCGCGTCGGGCGGCGGCCGACATCGCCACCATCTGGAAGCTCTGGCCGCTGTGGCGCGACCTGACCGAGACCGTGCCGAACGTGCTGCTCGCCAGGCGTCGACCGCGCCTCGTCGAGATCCTCCGTCCGCACGGGAGTTGGAAGCTGCTCGCGTACCGCAAGGTGGTGGAGATCCGGGACGCCGTCCTCACCCTGCACTACCACAACCCGCCGGGAACGGCCGATCTCGCCCGGGACTACCTGGCAGCCTTCGACGTCTCCGGCCGGTACTCCGAGGCGATGGTGATGGCCTGCGTGGTGCGGGGCGCCCGCGACGCGAAGCTGGCGGAGCACCCGCCCGTGCGCCACCCGGAGAGCATGGCGGACTTCAGCGGTGACGACCTGGCCGCGGACGCCTCCTTCCTGACCGAGGTCGCCAGGGCGTACGGCTCCCCCGCGGTCCAGGCCTTCGGCACCGACACCGCCCGGACCCGGCGCGCCCGGACGGCGGCCTAGCACCGCAACGGCGCCTGCCGTGACGGGGCTGCGGTTCCGGGCTGTGGCCTCGTCGTCCGTGGCGGCGGTTTCGTCCGCAACCGCCCGCAGGAGTGGAAGGCCGCGTGTTCTCCTCCGGCGGGACCATTGAACACTCCGGCTCGCCCCACCGGCCGGGGCCAGCGGCTCCGCGGGCTGGCCCGCGGCCAGTCGGGCGGCTGAACGGATCCGGTTCAATGCCGCGTTGGTGAACGCGGTGACCGTCAGCCGAGCGGCGGGCTCGTCCGTGGCGCCGGTGGGATGTCGAGCACGGTCGCGCAATCCGAGTCGCCGTTGAGCTCGTGGAGGAGGACCTGTCCGGGGGGACAGCTGGTCGGCTGCGGCCGGCTGGCACTGAACGTGGGCCGGGGCGCCGGGATTTGGGCGGCCTGCTGTGGCGTGGACGGCTTCGGTGCCGCCGGCGCGGTGTACCGGCTCGGCGAGGGGGTGGACGGGTGGGACGTCGCCTCCGCCGAGGAGGCACGCACGTGGGATGTCGTCGTCTCCGGCACGGAGCTCGGGGACGCGGAGGGCACGAGCGGGAGGCTGGGGGAAGGGCTGGATGTGGGGCTGGACGAAGGGCTCGAACTGGGCTGGGAACTCGGGCTGGGGCGGGGAGAAGCACTCGGGCTGGCCGATCGCGGCCCTGGCACGGCAGCGGCCGTGGTGTGCGTGCTGAACAGGGCCAACCCGCCGGCACCGGCGAGCGCAAGGCTGACAACGCCGGCCGCCGCGCCGAAGGCGATCTTCCGTCTGGCTGTCGCGTTCATGGGGTACTGCTCATCGTCGCCGCCCTGCACTGGTGGGCTCCCTCACTCGGTCTGCCATCTGACGGCGCGGATCCTAGCGGGTGCGGTGGTCGAGCCGCCGAGGCGGTTCCGGTGGGCCGCCAGGACTCCCTTCCCTCCTGGCGGCCCGTCGGGATGGCGGGCGCTACGCCCGGACGGCGCTTCTGGCCTCGGTCGCCGCCTCGCGCGGAGCGGGCTGCGGTCGACGGGTGGGGAGGAGGAGAGAGACGGGCACGGCGGCGGCGGTGAACGCGAAGGCCCACCAGAAGGCGTCGCCGAAGGCCCCGGCGAGCGCGCCGGGCGTGTGTGCTCCGGCGGCGGTGCGCTGGAGGATCACGGCCAGGACGGCGGTGCCCATGGATCCGCCGATCTGCTGGGTGACGCGGGTGATGATGCTGGCATGGGGGATCTCCTCGCGGCCCAGGCCCACGTAGGCGGCACCGGTGAGCGGGATCACGGCGGCGCCCATGCCGGCGCCACGGAACAGCAGCGTGGCCAGCAGGACGACCTTGTCGGTGTCGGCGGTGACGAACGCGAGCGGCAGCGTGGCCGCGGTCACGATGGCGAATCCGGTGAACGCCACCCAGCGGGGACCGTAGCGGTCGGTGTACCTGCCGGCCAGCGTCCGGGACGCGAGGGTGCCGACGCCCTGGGGGATCATCAGGAGGCCGGCGCCGAGCGCGTCCTCGCCGCGGACCTGCTGGAAGTAGAGCGGCAGCAGCAGCATCGCGCCGTACAGCACCGCGCCGCTGAGGAAGCCCAGGACCGAGGCGGACGCCAGCGGGCGGTGGCGGAACAGGCGCAGGTTGACCACGGCCGCCCCGGCGCGGGGCAGTGCCCAGGCGACGAACGCGCCGATCAGCACGAGGCCGGCGAGCAGGGGGACGAGGACCCTGGCGTCGGCGAAGCCGGCCCGGCCCTCGACCTGGGAGAGGCCGTAGATGACGGCGGCGACGCCGGGTGAGAGGAGCAGCATGCCGACCACGTCGAGGCGGGCGCGGTCGCCGGGTGCGGGCCGGTCGTCGGGCAGGTTGCGGTGGGCGAGCCAGCCGCCGACGGCGCAGAAGGGAACGTTGACCAGGAAGAGCCAGCGCCAGTCACCGAAGTTGAGGATGATCCCGCCCAGGACCGGGCCGAGGATCGGGCCGAGCGCGGTGGGCAGGGTGATGGTCGCCATCACCTTGCCGAGGTTGCGACCCTTGGCGGCCTGCATGATGAGGGTCACCATCAGCGGCATCATCACGCCGCCGCCGATGCCCTGGACCGCCCGGAAGACGATCAGGCTGGTCGCGTCCCAGGAGACCGCGCAGAGCACCGAGCCGAGGAGGAACATGCCCAGGGCGGCGATCCACAGCCGCTTGCCACCGATGACGGACTGCGCCCAGCCGGCGATCGGGATCGTCACGAACATCGCCAGCAGGTATCCGGTGCTCACCCACTGGATCGTCGAGATCGTGGTGTGGAGGTCCCGGGCCAGGTCGTTGAGGGCGACGCTGACGATCGTGGTGTCGAACACGACCGCCATGGCGCCCACGATGATGGTGAAGGCCATGCGCCACACGGCAGGATCGACGCGGTTGGGATCCGCCGGTGCGGGCGGAGCGCCGGCCGTGGGAGAGGTACTCACGAACAGCCACCTAAGATGCGAGAGCGTTTCTTAACGGCCCGAGAGTAGGCTCCGGGCATTAGGATGCGCAACTGTATCTAAAGTGAGGAGTGGGCGATGGCGGAGCGGCGCCGGGGCGCGGTGCTGGAGGAGGCCCTGCTGGACGCGGCCTGGGCGGAGCTCACGGCGAACGGTTACGCGAACTTCACCCTGGACGCCGTGGTCCAGCGCGCGGGCACCAGCCGGCCGGTGCTCTACCGGCGCTGGCCCGATCGGCAGGAACTCGTCCGGGCCGCCCTCGCCCACGTGCTGAACCGCGAACACCTCGACGCCCCGGACACCGGGAGTCTGCGCGGCGACCTCCTGGGCCTCATGCGCGAGATCAACGCCACCCGCGTCCAGCTCGTCACCGTCATGAGCGTCCACCTGGCCGGCTACTACCAGGAGACCGGCACCAGCCCCGCCGACCTGCGCGAACTCCTCACCGCCGGGCGACGGAAGAGCGCAGTCGACGCCCTGTACGAGCGAGCCGTGGCACGGGGCGAGATCGATCCGGAACGCCTCACCGATCGTGTCCGGGCCATCCCCCTCGACCTGCTGCGCCACGAGTTCCTCATGACCCTGGCACCGGTCCCCGACCCCGTCCTGGAGGAGATCGTCGACACGATCTTCCTCCCTCTCGTCCTCCCCCGTCACGGGTGCCCGCCCGAGGCACCGAGGCCGTGACCCGCTCTCGGCCGGTGAGCGGGTGGACGGTGGGCCACGGCCGGCCGAGGACCGGGGCCAGGAAAAGGTCGTCGGCGACCGGCTCGGGGATGCCGAGCCAGGGGTCCGGTCCGCGGGTGACGTCGTTGCGGTTGCAGCCGGTCGGCGACACCACGAGCGGGATGCCCTGAGCGTCGACGAGGACGTGGTGCAGCCGGTCAGCGCCCGGCGGCAGCGGCAACCGATTCGATGACGCCGTGCCAGGTCCTGCGATAGCCCTCGCGAAGAGGCCCGCCGACCAGGTCGCGGATCCCCGATGTCGCGTCGATCATGGGCCCCGGGTCTCCCGACCTGCACAGGTGCAGGTGCGCTTCGAGCAGAGCGCCCCCACGTTCTGCGTCCGCCTCCAGGAGACGCCGCGGCAGCCACTTGCCGCCGCCGGTCCACGCGTCGTGGTAGTCGCAGAGCAGATCGGCCGCGGCGTTGAGAAGGTGCCCCGCCACCGCGAGGCGCTCGATGGGGTCGCCCGCATCGGCGAGAAGTCAGGGTTTCAGGAATCTCGGTCACCGGCCACCGCGTTTCCCACCCCGGCCGCTACGAACCGTGAAGGATCCGGGAAAGAGCGGCGGTGGCTGGGGCCGCCTCTCCGGGAGTCCAACGCCTGGGGTCACCCCGGGGCATACGCCGTCATGCAACCTGACGGAAACCTCGTCATCTAGCGAGCGAACGGGGACGGCCCCGGCATCGCCCTGTGGACTTCCGGAACCTACGGCAACCCCGGAGCCTCCACCATCCTTCAGGACGACGGCAACATGGTGGTCTACAGCGACACCCGCGGCGCTATCTGGAACACGGGCGCCTGGCGGACCGCCAACCAGTAGGCGCACGGCTCCTCGCGAGATCGACCGGATCGAGAACAGCACGGGGCGGCAGCTCCGGTCGCTGCCGCCCCGTCAGCTGCTCGACTTGATCAGGCGTAGGCGCAGATCACGTAGACGCTGATGCCCACGCTGTCGTAGCCGGGCTGGTGGCCGATGCCGACCCAACCGTTGCCATCGCCGGTCGGGAAGGTGCCGTTCAGCACCGAGTCGTTGCCGCGGGCCTCGGCGCCGCCACCGATGGCCTTCTTGCCGTTCGGGCAGTAGACGGTGCGGCGCTGGAAGTTGCCCACGTTGGCGTTGGGCAGCGTGACGATCTGGTAGCCGTCGACGGCCCGGGTGGCGGCCGGCTGGCTCTGCTGCGCGTCGCTGGTGTCCTCGGCGGCGGCCTGCATCGTCCACCCCACGCCGGCGGCCAGCGTCATCGCCATCGCACAGGCGCCCAGCACGAGCTTGTTGCGCGTCATCTGCGTCGTCTCCTCGGAGAGTGTGGCGAGCCTCACGATCGAGCTCTCGCTTTCACCCCGAGCATCGGCAGTCGACAGTGGACGAGTTGAGCTAAACCCCACCTTCGATGGAATGCGAAGCATCGGCGCCATAGACGGGCGCCCGCCCTGCTGAGCGGCACCACCTCGCCGGCGCCGGACCGCGCACCGCCCACGTCGGGCGGCTCGTTGCCACCCTGCAACCCGGCATGGCGATCCCGGGCGGAGACCACCCCGCCGCGGTGGCGCGCGGCGCGCCCCGGCGACGGCGGCGAAGTCCGCCGGCAGGGCATCGCTCCGTCGACGGCCGAGCGCCCGGACCCTCGCTCGCCGCCGTCTCCACTCACCGTCGTCACGGCTCACCATCGTCACGGCTCACCGTCGTTACAGCCCACCGTCGTTACAGCCCACCGGCCAGGATCCGGCGCTCCTTCTCCGGGGCGATACCGATCACCTCGCCCTGCAGGCCCTGCCTGTAGGGCCGATCGAGCGGGCCGCGTTCCCGCAGCCAGGCCCAGGTGTCGCGCACCGTCTCGGCGATCGGACGGCAGCGCAGGCCGGCCCGCGCTGCCGCGCGGGCGTCCGCCCGCCAGATGCCGGTCGGCTGCCCATGCTTGAACTCGGGGTACCAGAGCGGAAGTTCACTCCAAGGCTCGACCTCGGCGGCGAGCACCCGCTGGTCGTCCAGCCAGACCAGCTCGGCATCCGACCCGGTCGCCGCCACGCATGCCGACAGCAGCTCACCGTAGCTGCTCGACCCCGTCAGTGAGGTGGTGACGAACCGGCCGCCCACGCCACGTTCCCCCAGGTCCAGCCCGAAGACCGCGAAGTCCCGGGCGTCGATCAGCTGGATCGGCAGGTCCGGGCGGCCGGGAGCCAGCGTCCGGCCGCCGCGCGCCATCCGCTCCAGCCACCAGGGCAGCCGCCCGATGTTCTCGTGCGGGCCGATCAGCAGACCGCAGTTGAGGATGGTCGAACGCGCGGTCCCGAACTCCGCGAGCACCGCCCGCTCACAGCCCGCCTTGAGCGCGGTGCCGAACGGCAGGTCGGGCGGCGAGTCGGCGGGACACGGGTGCGGCGGCGAGTTCTCGTCGACCGGCCGGTCGGGCCAGTCAGCGAAGGCGTGGATCGACGAGACGAACACGTACCGGCCGGCGTGCTCACGCAACGCGCGGGCCGAGGCGGCGACGGTGTGCGGCTGCTGCCCGCTGGTGTCGATCACCACGTCCCAGCTGCGACCGGGGCCGGGCGCCCGCTCGACCAGCGCGGCCAGGTCCGCCGCGCTCTCGCGGTCACCGTGCACCGTGTCGGTGCCTGGCAGGTCGGGGCCCGAACGGCCGCGGTTGAAGACGGTCACCACGTGACCCCGTACCAGGGCCTCGGTGACGAAGGCGCGGCCGAGGAAGACCGACCCGCCGAGAATGAGGATTCGCATGCGCCGATCGTGCCCCGCAAGCCGGCCCGCGGCCCGAACGTTCGCCTGCGGCAGATCCGCTGACGGCCGATCCGCGGTGCGCGAGCGGCCGGCGAGCTGTCGGGCGGATGGAAGAGCCGCCCGAGGTTCCCCTCGGCCGTCACCTCGATCGATCTCGCCGGCGGACGGACCGTCGCGTCCGTCCCGGTCCACCTCGTCGGCCACCGGCTTCCCCTACAGCTCGACGACGACGGTTCCCAGGTGGCGTCCTTCGATGACCTCGCGCAACGCGTTCGGTGCGTGGTCGATGCCGGGGACGCGCACATGGGGGAAGGTGATGTCGCCGGTGCGCAGCCAGTCGCCGAACCGCTGGTCCCACTCCGCGCGCGCCTCGGGATTGTCATCGGCGCTGTAGCCGCGCAGGGTGATCTTCTTCATCAGGAGCTGGAAGGAGTCCAGCTCCACCGGGGCCGTCCTGCCGGTACCGCGTTCCGCCAGCTGCCCCGACAGGGCTCCGACCAGGACGAACCGCGCCCCCTCACGGGCGGCCGTCACCGCCGCGCGCAGTTGGTCACCGCCGACGTTGTCCAGGAGGACGTCGATGCCGCCGGGTGCGGCCTCGGCCAGCTGCGCGGCCATCGGTTCGTCGGTGCCGCGCACCACGGCCGCGTCGTAGCCGAGTTCCCGGATCAGCCGTCCGGCCTTGGTGCGCGAACCGGTGCTGCCGATCACCCGGCCGGCACCCAGCAGGCGGGCGATCTGCCCGGCCATCGAGCCGATGGCACTGCCACCCGCCGAGACGAACACCGTGTCGCCGGGCCGGATGCACACCCCCCGGGTCAGCGCCGCGTAGGCCGTCCAGCCGTGTCCCAGGTGCGCGACCGGGTCCCGCAACGTCGCCTCCAGACGCGTGCAGGCCGCCGCGGCCACGACCGCGTACTCGCGCCATCCCAGGAAGTGGGAGACCAGGTCGCCGGGTCGCAGCCCGCTGCCGGCCGGTGCCGAGACGACCTCGCCGACCGCCTCCCCGGCCAGCGTGTCGCCCGGGCGCAGCGCGGGAAACGGCACACCTTCCACGGCCTCGGCGCCCTGGCTGATCATCATGCGCAGCGAGGCCGAGACGCGGAAGTAGCGGTTGCGGAGCAGCACCTGGTCGACGCCCGGGGCCGGCACCGGGGTCTCGACGACCTCGAAGTGCTGGGGCCCGGGCAGGCCGTCGGGGCGCGCGGCGAGCCGGACTTCGCGGCAGGTCGGCGGAAGGTCGGACATGGCTTGCTCCTCACGTCGGGCCGAACATCACAGGGCCCGGAAGGCCCCGCGCCCACGATCGAGCACGCCGCCCGGGTATTCCAGGCAGCGCCAGATCCGCGCCGCTTTTCGACACGAGTAGGGTTTGGATGCGTGGATTCACTCGACCGCCAGCTCGTCCATGCCCTGCACGTGGACGGCCGAGCGCCGTTCAGCCGGATCGCCGACGTGCTCGGCGTCTCCGACCAGACGATCGCCCGCCGCTACCGCCGGCTGCACCAGGCCGGCGCGCTGGGCGTGCTCGGCCGTCTCGACGCCCGCCGCCTCGGACACGTGGAGTGGGTGGTCCGCCTGCAGTGCGCACCGGGCTCCTCCGGCGCCGTCGCCGAGGCCCTCGCCAAGCGCGACGACACGTACTGGGTCCGCCTGGCCTCGGGTGGGGCCGAGGTCGTCTGCACCGTCCAAGCCGACAGCGAGCGGAACCGCGACGCGCTCTTCCTGAAGAAGCTCCCCGCCACTCGCCCGGTGACCGCGATCAGCGCGCACTGCATCATGCACACGTTCCGGGGCGGCCCGACCGGTTGGCGAGGAGCCGCCTCAGCTCTCGCCGAACAGCAGGCCGCCCAACTCGCCCTGCCACCCGTCGCCCCCGGCGGGTGCCCGGAGCCGATCGAGCTGGACGAGGGCGACCGCGCGCTGCTGGGCGAGCTGGCACGCGACGGCCGCGCCACCCATGCGGCGCTGGCAGCGGCCACCGGCTGGCACGAGGCGACCGTCCGGCGCAGGATCGCGGCCCTGCGCGCGAGCGGGGCACTGTACTTCGACATCGACGTCGACGACCGGCTCCTCGGCTACGCCAGCCCAGCGCTGCTGTGGATCTCCGTCGAGCCCTCTCGCCTGGCCGCCGTCGGAGAGGCGCTCGCCCAGCACCCCGAGGTCCCCTTCGCCGCCGCCACCACCGGCCCCACCAACCTGCTCGCCTCGGTCCTCTGTCCGGACGTCTACGCCCTCTACGACTACATCACGAACCGCGTGGGTCCCATTCCCGGCATCCGCGCCATCGAGAGCGCACCGATCATCCGGACCGTCAAACGCGCCGGATCGATCGACAAGCCCCGCCTCACGTGACCTTGCCCTGGTGTGCGACCCGATCGACGTCAGGTGGGACGGAGTCGGGGTCGCACCGGAGAGGACACCGACGAGCCGGCCGCGACCGAGCCCGGCACGGCACGGCACGGCACCAGCCGACCCCGCGCCTCGACGCGGGGTCCGGCGAGCCACCGCGGCACGGCTCCGTGAGCTGTCTGCCGTCACATGACCGGAGCCGGCCCGCCGCCGGCCCGGCCGGTCGGCATCTCCGGCCGGGCCGGGCGACGTCCCGGGAGTCGCGCCCTCAGCGCGAGCGCGACGTCGCCGGTGCGTCGGTCCCGTGCTGCCAGCGCGTCACGGGGTTGCCCAGCCAGCGGGTCCCGCTCGGGATCGACTCCCCGCGCATCACCAGCGAGGAGGGGCCGACGACCGCGCCCTCGCCCAGGGTCGTGCCCAGCAGCACGATGGAGTGCGGTCCCACGGTCGCGCCGCGGCCCAGCTCGATGGCGTCCATCCGCATGAGCCGGTCGTGGAACAGGTGGGTCTGCACCACCACTCCGCGATTGACCGAGGCGCCCTCGCCCAGGCGGACCAGGTCGGTCTCCGGCAGCCAGTGGGTCTCGCACCACACGCCCCGGCCGATCCTGGCGCCCAGGCTGCGCAGCCAGACGTTGAGGAAGGGCGTTCCGACCAGCGACTGCCCCAGCCAGGGCATGGCCAGTTCCTCGACGAAGGTGTCGAAGAGCTCGTTGCGCCACACGAAGGAACTCCACAGCGGCTGTTGCCCCTGCCGGAAACGCCGCAGGAGCAGCCACTTGGCCACCGTCGTCAGCAGGCAGGCCACCAGTCCGCAGGCGAGCAGCAGGGCACCGGCCGTCAGCGCGCAGGTGCCGAGCCCGTCCCGGTCGAGCACCGCCTGGAGTCCGGCCACGGCCAGGTCGCCGATCAGCACCGACAGGAGGACCGGCAGGACTCGGCAGAGCTCCACGGCCGCGCGCGCCCGGACCAGCCGGCGTGGTGGGTCGTAGGTGCGGGCCAGATCGCCGTTCTCCGCGACGCGCTGGACGGGGACGCCGGGACGGCCCAGCCAGGACGACCCGGGGGCCTCCTGCGGTGGGGCGTCGGAGAGCACGCCCACCAGTGAGTCGTCGGCCAGGCCCCGGCCGGGGCCGACGATGCCCGAGTTGCCGACGAAGGATCGCTTCCCGACGGCTGAGGTACCCAGCCGCAGCCAGCCGCCGCGCACCTCGAAGGGCGCCAGGAGCGTGTCGTCGGCGAGGAAGGCGTGGTCGTCGACCCGGATCAGCCCGGGGAGGGCCAGCACGGTGGACGCCTCGACCCGCCGCCCGATCTTCGCGCCGAGCAGGCGCAGCCACACCGGGGTGAACAGGCTGGCGTAGAGCGGGAAAAGGGCGGCTCGGGCGGTGCCCATCAGCCGGTGGACCACCCAGACGCACCAGGCCACCCGGCCGTGCGCCGGATGCAGTCCCGGCCTGACGGCTCGGGAGAGCAGTCGCACGAGACCGGCGAGCAGCAGCGCGTAGCCGGCCAGGGTGACCAGTGCCAGCGGCGCCGAGAGGGCCAGGACCTGCTCGATGGCGGCGGTGTAGGAGCGGTCGTGGTCCAGCAGTGCGAGCAGTGTGAGCAACGCGGGGACCGCGGCCAGGAGCGGGATCCCCTGCAGCAGTGGCAGGGAGAGCGCGAAGGCCAGGTCCCACCGGCGGGAGCGCCGGTGGCTCGGGGCGGGCCAGACGTCGGGCTGGGGCGTGTCGTCCGGTCGGGCGGGGGTGCCGTGCCAGCGCTGGTGGGCGGGGACGCGGCCCATCACACAGCTTCCGGGGGCTATCTCGGCGTCGACGCCGATCTCCGTCCCGGGCATCAGCATGCTGCGGGTGCCGACCCGGGCCCCGGGGCCGATCCGGATGCTGCCCAGGTGCAGCACGTCGCCGTCCAGCCACCAGCCGGCGGCGTCCACCTCGGGCTCTAGCGAGCAGCCGTCGCCGAACACGGCCATGCCGGTGACCGGCGGCATGGTGTGCAGTTCCACGTCCTCGCCGACCCGGCACCCCAGCAGGCGGGCGTAGCGGCGCGCCAACGGGGTGCCGATCACCGAGGCGATGTTGAAGGACGCGACGAGCTGCTCCGCGGTCCACAGCCGCAGGTGCGCGAAGCCGCCGCGTGGGTAGGAGCCCGGGCGCAGCCCGGCCGTGAGCAGGCGCGCGCCCAGCGCGCCGATGACGGCACGGCTGAGGGCGCTGGAGAGCACCAGCCACCCTCCGGCGATCAGCCACCAGGAGGTGTGCGGTGCCCAGGGCAGTGGCCCGAGCAGGTCGTCCACGGCCGCGAGGCCGAGCACCCAGCGCAGGCCGGTGACGAGGTAGAGGACGGCGAGGACGAGGGCCTGGTAGACGCCGACGCGTCGCGGAGTCGGGCGGACGTCGCGGTGCTCCTCGGTGTGGTCCGTGCCGAGGTCCAGGTGCGCGGCGAGGTCCAGCAGCCGGGGATGGTGGTAGAGGTCGGCGACGGAGACCTCGGGGTGACGTTCGCGCAGCGCCGAGACGAGGCGGGCGGCGGTGAGGCTGCTGCCGCCGAGGGCGAAGAAGTCACTGTCCGGGCCGACGGGGACGCCCAGCAGGTCCTGCCACTGACCGGCGAGCCAGCCGGCGGTTCCCCCCAGGTTCGCCGCTCCGCCCGCGGGCGCGTCGAGGCCGGGCAGCGGCCAGGGCAGCGCCTTGCGGTCGACCTTGCCCGAGGTGCGGGTGGGCAGGTCGGGGACGACGGCGAGGACCGGCACCAGGGCCGGGGGCAGGCGCTCCAGCAGCAGGGTCCGCGCGGCGGCCTGGTCGAACGGACTGTCCGCACGGTCCAGCACCAGGTAACCCACGAGCACCTGGCCGCCCGCCACGGTGTCCTTCACCGCCGCGGCCGCTCCACGGACGCCGGGCAGGGCCTGGAGGGCGGCATCCACCTCGCCGAGTTCGATCCGCCGTCCGCCGAGCTTGATCTGCTCGTCGGCGCGGCCGACGAAGACCAGGCCCTCGGGATCCGCCCGGACCAGGTCACCGCTGCGGTACACCCGGCGGCCGGGCAGGGCGGGGTGTGGCTGGAACTTCTCGGCGTCCTTGACCGGGTCGAGGTAGCGGGCCACGCCCACGCCGCCGATCAGCAGTTCGCCGGTCTCGCCCCAGGCGACCGGTTTGCCCTCGTCGGTGACGACGGCCAGCTCCCAACCGTCCAGCGGCGTGCCGATGCGTACGGGCTGCCCGGCGCGCATGAGCGAGGCGCAGGCGACCACCGTGGTCTCGGTGGGGCCGTAGGTGTTCCAGAACTCGCGCCCGGGGACGTCCAGGCGCTCGACGAGTTCGGCGGGGCAGGCCTCACCGCCGACGATCAGCAGCCGGACCCGCTCCAGGGCCTCGACCGGCCACAGCGCGACCAGCGTGGGGACGGTGGAGACGACGGTGATGCCGCGCTCCACCAGCCAGGGCCCCAGGTCGGTGCCGGCCTTGACCAGCGAGCGGGGCGCGGGCACCAGGCAGGCGCCGTGTCGCCAGGCCAGCCACATCTCCTCACAGGAGGCGTCGAAGGCCACCGAAAGCCCGGCCAGCACCCGGTCTCCGGGCCTGAGCGGGGCGTCCGGCAGGAAGAGCCGGGCCTCGGCGTCGACGAAGGCCGCCGCCGAGCGGTGGCTGACCGCGACGCCCTTGGGGCGTCCGGTGGTCCCGGAGGTGAAGATGATCCAGGCGTCGTCCGCGACGGTGGGGGGCCCGGGCCGGCCGCCGGCCGAGCCGGGTCCGCCGACGATGGAGCACCCCTCGCCGATGATGGCGCAGACCCCGGCGTCCTCCCAGATCATCGAGGCGCGCTCGTCCGGGTCGTCGACGTCGACCGGCACGTACGCGGCACCGGCACACAGGATGCCGAGGATCGCGACATAGAGGTCCGCCGTACCGGAGGGCACCCGGACTCCCACCCGGTCGCCCGGACCGATCCCGTGGTCGGCCAGCCTCGCGGCCACCCCGCCGGCCGCGGCACGCAGGCTCCGGTAGTCCAGGGCCGTCCCGCCGGCCTCCAGCGCGGGAGCCTGCGGGCAGTGCCGGGTGGTGGCGTCCAGGATGTCGAGCAGGGTTCGGGCCGGGGCGGCCTCTTCCACCGGCCAGATCGCGCCGGCCGACCAGCCGGGCGGATCATGCCAGACCGGCGGTGTGTTCGTGGGATCGTGCTGAATTGCCATGTACAAGTTCCATTTGATTGTCCGGTACCTGCGACGCTCAGGCGGTACCTGCGTACCACCGAGGCTGACGGGCATCATTCGGAAGCTAGCAAGAACAGATGAGTCGAGCCTGGGAATGCGGCTCCGCCGTTCACCAGAAATTCCCTGTCCGAGCGCTGACCAGGACTCATGCCCACCCGGGAGCAGGGTTCGGTGTGCGGGGAGAGCAACAGCCCGGCGCGCCGTCCGACTTCGCCGAGAATTGCCGCCGGACGGGGAGGGCGTGCGTGGTGGGGCTGCGGAGCGCGCCGGCGGCGCGGGCAGCCGTCATCCGTCCCGGCCGCATCGTGGGCCGGCTGAACCGGCCTGACAGCAAGGAGTCTTGAGGGCCGATCAGACAGCGGCTGGCGCTTCTGGGAACGCCGCCCCCGGGCCTTGCGGAGGTCGCCACGCCCGCCCCGCCGCGCCGCACGGCCCGGACCGCACGAGGTGATCGGCCGCATTCGAGCAAGAACCGACACAGCTCCCCCACGAAAATACCGCCCCCGCTGCACTTCGGACTCCCCCGGCGCTTCTGCGAATCGACCTGTGGTCGCCGCGACGATAGGAGCCCTTCTTGTGGAAAGCTTGTGAGTCCGGCCAGTTTCACCTGAATGAATGTGCGACGGCTTCGAGGAGTACGCGACAGGAGCTGACCCAGGCCGGTTCAAAGCCCCTGTGAAGCACTGATGTCGGTCAGGACGGCCGGAGAAGACCGGGTGGCGATGTGAAGAGCCGATGGGAGAATCCGCGAGGGACGACGGCGATGCCGGTGTGCCCGGCCGCACGGAGGAGGCCGGCCCGCACAGGTCCGTCGAGGACCGTCCTCGCAGCGGTCACCCCACCGTGCGACGGGCCGGTCGAGCCGTCCGGTTTCGGCTCGCTCTCCACGGCCGGCACGAGCCGTGGGCCGTCGAAGGGCGGCGGGACACGCAGGCACCGGAGCGAGCAGCGGCCCGGCACCCCGATGACGGGGTGCCGGGCCGCTGCTCGCCAGACTACGGCTGGTGACCCCGGCCGCGCGTGCGCGGCCGTGACGGCCGGGTGTCACGGCCGGGTGTTACAGGCTGTTCCAGGTGACGGAGAACGATCCACCGGACACTCCGGAGATGGTCGCCTCCGGCGTGCCCGAGTCGGAGACCATGTTGATGCCGACCGGGTTGCTGGAGGCCAGCGAGGAGCCGTTGACCGTCGAGTTGCTGAAGTTGACGGTACCGAAGTCGTCGAGCGGCAGGACGCTGCCGTCCCAGGGCGCCTCGGCGATCACCTCGGCGGAGGACCGCGCCAGGCCGCTCTCCTTCTTGGTGGTGGTCTTGGTCCAGCCCTCGGTGCGGTCACTGAGGGTCAGCTTGTACGAGTTGGACGCGTAGCTGACCGTCTCGGTGATCACGTCACCGGGCTGGACGACGTTGTCGTAGGTGACCGGGTCCGCCGGGTACATCTCGTACCAGGCGGAGTACTCGGCCTGGCCGCCGGAGCAGTCGGCCTCGGTGCCGGTCTGCTCGACCGACTGCGAGCTGTAGCCGTCCAGGCCCACCCAGAAGCTGGAGTAGCCGTCACCCTGGGAGCAGTCGACGGCGGGCTGCACGAAGGTCGTCGACACGTTGGTGTAGGTCGAGCCGGTGGCCGCGTAGCCGGACCAGTTGTCGCTGGTGGTCGTGGTGTGCGACGGACCGCCGTGGCTGATGAAGAACGGCGTGGAGCCACCGGCCTGGCCGGAGAGGTGGTGCATCGGGGCCTGCACGAGCGGCGCGGCGGCCGCCGCCGGCGTGGCGGAGACTGCGGCCATGGGGGCGAAGCCGAGCGCGGCCGCGATCGCGACGGCGGATATGGAGCGGCGGGACGGGGACATCAGCGTCTCCTCTGGGCCTACCGTTGTGGGGGTGTGGGGGCATGACCGAGCGACAATCCCGGTCTGGCTGGCCGGAGTTGATGCGCGAAGTCATGGCCGATCAGTAGCTACCTGATCGGGAAGGTAGGGTCACCGGCGCGCTTCGACAAGAGGTTCGACACGTACACGGCAACGAAAGCCGAGTGACGCATCACACACCGAACGGAGGATTAGCCCGGCGTCGGCCGCATCACGGCGAACCGCACCGAGCCACACCTCGACAGATGAAATGACGGACGGCCACATTCCGTCTCCTCCAGGGGCGCTCCGGACGCCGGACCTCATGAGCGCGATCGGCGCGGACGAGCCCGCTTGGCAGGTGCGAAGCCCGGCTCAGGACCACGAGCCCTCGTCGCTCTCACGACAGCACCGCGCCGGGACCTGTCCGACGGTGACGACGGTCACGCCGGAATCGGCGCCTGGCCGGCTGTGCAGGATTGATGGTGACGGTTCGCTGTACCTACACTGGCACCGTCACGACCTCGGGTCGTGACGGTGTAGTCGCAGCGAAGCCGGTGTGATTCCGGCGCTGTCCCGCAACGGTGGTCCCCCTCGGGGGCAAGCCCGGTCGCCTGCCGCTACGTCGACGGAACGGCCCTCGGAGGAAGGGCGGTTCGGGGAATCCCGCTGTCCTGCCGTCCCCCCGCGTCCTCCCGCACACGTAGAAGGAGGATGTTCGGTGCACCCGGACGATCGCATACCGCCGGCCCGGGTTCCGCTGGGCGTCGCCCCGGCGGATGACGCGCCTGCCGCCGCGACGGGCCGCCCACCCACGCTGCCGGTTGCCTCGACCGGTCGGGGTCGCCGTCTCCCGCTCCCCCGTGTACTGGCCGCGTGCACGGTCCTGCTGGTCACGGTGGTGACCCTGGCGGTGGGCGTCGGGTCGGTGTCGTTGAGCCCGGGAGCGGTGTGGCAGGTGGTCGTTGACCACCTGTCGGGCCGTCCGGCCGCCTCCGTCGCCGACGCCATCGTCTGGCAGATCCGGCTGCCCCGGGTGCTGCTGGCCGCGGTGGTCGGCGCGGCGCTGACGACCGCTGGCACGGTGGTGCAGGTCCAGGTGCGCAACGCCCTGGCCGACCCCTTCCTGCTCGGTGTCTCCTCGGGGGCCAGCGTCGGGGCGACCACGGTGCTGCTGTTCGGTGCCTTCGCCTCGCTCGGCGCGTGGGCGATCTCGTTCGGAAGTGTGCTCGGCTCACTGGCGGCCATGCTGGCCGTGCTGCTCCTGGCGCGGCAGGGGCGGCAGTTGGCCCCCACGCAGCTGATCCTCTGCGGCGTGGTGCTCTCCGCCCTGTTCGAGTCGGTGACCAGCTTCCTGATCTTCCGCGGGAACCCGCAGGCCACCCAGTCCGTACTGTTCTGGCTGATGGGCTCCTTCGGCCTGGCCACCTGGTCACAGCTCTCCGTCCCGACCGTTGCCCTGGCCGCCGCGATGATCTTCCTGCTGGCCCGGTCCCGGTCCCTCAACGCCCTGGCCATGGGCGCCGAGGCGGCTTCCTCACTCGGCGTCGACGTACGGCGGCTGCGGCGGAACCTGTTCCTGGTCACCTCGTTGATGGCGGGGGTGTCGGTGGCGGTCAGCGGGGTGATCGGGTTCGTGGGGCTGGTGGTCCCGCACATCGTCCGGCTCCTGGTGGGATCCGACCATCGGCGCTCGCTCCCCGTGGGAGTGCTGTTCGGAGCCTCGTTCACGGTCCTGGGCGACCTGCTGGCCCGCACCGTCGTCGCTCCCCAGGAGATGCCCATCGGCGTCATCACCGCCTTCATCGGCGCACCGGTGCTGATCGTGCTGATCCGGCGCCACCCCTACCCGTACGGAGCCGACCAGTGAGCCTGGAACTGGTCGGGCTGTGTGTGGACGTCGCGGGCCGGCGCGTCGTCACCGACGTGGACCTCACCGTTCCCGACGGGCACCTGGTCGGCCTGCTCGGCCCCAACGGCAGCGGGAAGTCGACCCTGCTCAAGACGCTCTACCGGGTCAACCGGCCCGCGGCGGGAAGGGCACTGCTCGACGGCACGGACCTGCTGGCGCTGCCGCCCAGGCAGGCCGCCCGGCGCGTCGCCGTGATCGCCCAGGAGACCAGCGTCGAATTCGACCTCACCGTCCTGGAGATGGTGATGATCGGCCGCACGCCCCACAAGCGTGCCTTCGACCGCGACGACCGGGCCGACCTGACAGCGGTGGAACACGCCATCGAGCGGGTCGGCTGCGCGCACCTGGCCGGCCGCAGCTTCAACACCCTGTCCGGCGGCGAGAAGCAGCGGGTCCTGATCGCCCGTGCCATCGCCCAGAACGCGGACCACCTGATCCTGGACGAGCCGACCAACCATCTCGACATCCGCTACCAGGTGGAGGTTTTGGAGCTGGTCGCCGGACTCGGCGTCACGGTCCTGGCCGCGCTGCACGACCTGAGCCTGGCCGCGCTGTTCTGCGACAGCGTCCACCTCCTGGCCCGGGGACGGGTCATCGCCGGCGGCCCGCCCGCGCAGGTGATCACCACGGACCTGGTGCGGCTCGCCTACGGCGCGGACGTCCTGATCGTCGAACACCCCGAGACCGGGACCCCACACCTCATCCCGCGCCGCTCCCACCGGCCGGTCCGCATCCCCTCGGCCATCGAGCCCCCGCTCAACTCCAAGCCCGGGCAAACCCCCTGACCGAAAGGCACGCCATGGTCCAGCCCCGTGCTCCCCGACCCCGTCGCTCCCTCGTCCGAACGCACCTCCTGCGAGCGGGCGCTCTCGCCGCGACGGCCGTGGTGCTCAGCGCTGTCCTCACCGGCTGCGGCGGTCCCGCCACCACGGGGGACGCCGCGCGATCCACAACACCCGCCGCCCCGGGTGACGGTGGGTACCCCGTCACGGTGACCAACTGCGGCACCCGGATCACCTTCACCAAGGCACCCACCCGTGCCGTGTCCAACGACATCAACACCACCGAGGACATGCTCGCCCTGGGCCTCGAGTCGCACATGGTCGGCGACTTCGGCGTCAACGGCGACGGCCCGGACGGCAAGCCCGTTCCGCAGCAGTACCAGGCGGCCTTCCGCACGGTCCCCAGCATCTCCCCGTCCTACTTCACCCTGGAACCGCTGGTCGGCCTCCACCCGGACTTCCTGTTCGCCGGCTGGAACTACGGCCTGCACACCGGGACCGACCTCACCCCCGACGGCCTGGCCAAATTCGGCATCAAGACCCTCGTCCTCACCGAGTCCTGCGCCCACGTCCAGAGCGCAACCAGCTCCGTGAGCATCGACGACACCTACCGCGACCTCACCAACCTCGGCCAGATCTTCGGCGCGCAGACCAGAGCCCGGCAGCTGGTCGACTCCATGAAGGCCGAGGTGACCGTGGCGCAGGCCAAGACGACCGGACTGGCCCCGGTCCGGGTCTTCGACTACGACAGCGGCCAGTCCGCACCCTTCACCGCGGGCGGGCTCGCCATGCCCGACGCCCTGATCCGACTGGGTGGCGGCACCAACGTCTTCGCCGGCCTCGGGCAGAGCTGGACCTCGGTCTCCTGGGAGCAGGTCGCGGCCGCCGACCCGCAGTGCATCGTCATCAACGACTACGGCACCCCCACCGCCGAGCAGAAGCAGCAGTTCCTGGAGAGCAGCCCGATCACCCGGAACCTGACCGCGGTCAGGAACCACTGCTTCCTGACCCTGAGCTACGACCAGGTCACCCCCGGCCCCCGCAACGCGGAGGCCGTCACCGCCATCGCCCGCTGGCTCCACCCGGACGCCTTCGGCCTGCCCACCGACGGCGCATGAGCACCAGCACCCCGGACCCCCGCACCCCGCCGACCGTGGACATCGTGCTGTGCCGGGGGTGCTGCTGCGGAAACGCCGCCAAGCGCCCCGACGTCGACCACGAAGCCCAACTGGCCGCACTCACCGCGACAGCCGACAGCCTCGCCCACGTCAGACTGCGCACCACGGACTGCCTGGGACCGTGCGAGCAGGCCAACGTCGTCGTGGTCCGCAGCCACGCGCGGCAACCCGACGGCCGGCGGAGCCGGCCCCTGTGGCTCGGCGGGCTGACCTCCGCGGACGACACCGCCGCCCTGTGCGAGTGGCTCCGACAGCCCGCCGCCGAGGCGGACCCGGCCACGCCACAAGCGCTCCCCCCACGGTTCCAGGCGCTACGGATCCCGGCCCGCGGTCCCGACATCGCGGCTCGCGGCTTGTCGCGTGGGGGTGGCGAGTGACGTCGGACGGTGCCTCGGCTGAGGGGCGGCGGAGTCTCCGCGCCCGCTGCCGTGCCTGGCCCCCAGCAGGCTGCCAAAGCCCTTACGCGGGAGCGGTGCTGACACCTCGCCACCGCAGTGCCCGTGACGATCGGTGCCACCTCCGGCACCGGCGGGGGTCCCGCCCGGTGACGGCCCCACTCGTAGAGTTTGTCCGGCTCTTGACCTGCGCGACCTTGAAGATGAACGACCCGCCTCACTAGGCTGGCCAGGTTGCAGCCGCCTGCTGTGACAGCGTGCCAGCAGCGAAGTCCGGTGTGAATCCGGCACTGTCCCGCAACGGTGATGCCCCTCACGGGGACAAGCCCGGTCGCCTGCCGTCGCGCTACGGATTCCCGCCTCGACGGAAGGACGGACCGCCCGGCCCCCGTGGGCCGACTCGGGTGCCGCCCTGCCCGACGAGCATCCCGAGGAGGATGCCCATGAACACCCCGGCAACCCGGTTCAGATCGATCCGCGACGCGCTCCACCCCTCCGAGTGGGGACGTCTGGGCATGATGGCCCTGGTCATCCTCGCCCTCAACGGCTTCGGCTGGGGAATCTTCGTCCTCACCGTGCTGCCCCACCACTTCCACTACGACGGCCTCGGCGTCGGCATCGGCGTCGCCTTCACCGCGTGGACCCTGGGCGCGCGCCACGCCTTCGACGCCGACCACATCTCCGCCATCGACAACGTCACCCGCAAGCTGATGGCCGACAAGAAACGACCGCTCGGCACCGGCTTCTTCTTCGCCATCGGCCACTCCACCATCATCTGTGTGGTCGGCATCGGCATCACCATCGCGGCCAAGGCCGTCTTCGGCGCGATGGTCGACCCCAACTCGACCTACGAGACCGTCGGCGGCGTGATCGGCACGGTCACCTCCGCCAGCTTCCTCTACCTCATCGCGCTGCTCAACCTCATCGTGCTGGCCGGCATCGCCAAGGTCTTCCGCTCGATGCGCCAGGGCACCTTCGACGAGGAGGAGCTCGAACGGCAGCTCCAGGCCCGCGGGTTGATGTGGCGCTTCTTCGGCCGCTTCATGCGCTCGATCAACCACACCTGGCAGATGTTCTTCGTCGGCCTGATCTTCGGCATCGGCTTCGACACCGCCACCGAGGTCGTGCTGCTCGCCGCCACCGCCTACGCCGCCACCGCCGGCCTGCCCTTCTACGCCGTCCTCGCGCTGCCCCTGCTCTTCGCCGGCGGCATGACGCTCTTCGACACCCTGGACGGCTGCTTCATGAACTTCGCCTACGGCTGGGCCTTCGCCAACCCGGTCCGCAAGGTGTACTACAACCTCGTCATCACCGGCCTGTCCATCGCCGCCGCCTTCCTGATCGGCACCATCGAGCTGCTCGGCGTCCTCACCTCCGAGCTCCACCTCAGCGGCCCGTTCTGGGACTTCATGGCGAACTTCGACATCAACAAGGCCGGCTTCGCCATCGCCGGACTCTTCGCCCTGACCTGGGTCGTCGCCCTGCTCTACTGGCGCTTCGGCAAGGTCGAGGCCCGCTGGACCACCCCGGCCGCCGCCTCGGCCGTGGAGGCCAGGGAACCGGCGTAGCAGGACGTCCGTACGGGCCCGGCACGGGTTCCACCGGCACACCGGACCGCCGGCCCGCCCGGCCACGGACCACGGGCCGGCCGAGCCCCGGCGGGTGGGACCAGGCAGAATCCAGGTCATGCAGCACATCCTCATCATCGGCATCGGTGCGGGCGACCCCGACCACCTGACCCTGCAGGCGGTCAAGGCCATCGCCCGCACCGACGTCTTCTTCGTCCTCGACAAGAACGAGCAGCGCCAGGACCTCATCCGGCTGCGCCGGCAACTGCTCGACGAACACGCCCGGCCCGGCCACCAGGTGGTCGAGACCCCGGACGCCGAACGGGACCGCAGCGCGCCGGCCTACGCGGCCGCGGTGGACGACTGGCGCCACCGTCGCGCCGACCTGGTCGACCGGCTGATCGCCGAACACCTGGGTCCCGACCAGACGGGCGCGTTCCTGGTGTGGGGCGACCCGAGCCTGTACGACAGCGTGATCGCGGTGGTGGAGGAGGTCCTGGCCCGCAGGGACGCCCCGGACCTCTTCGAGTACGAGGTGATCCCGGGGATCAGCAGCATCTCGGTCCTGGCCGCCCGGCACCGCACCACCCTCACCCGGGTCGGCCGCCCGTTCCAGGTCACCACCGGCCGACGGCTCGCCGAGGGCTTCCCGGAGGGCGTGGACGACGTGGTGGTCATGCTGGACGGGCAGGCCGCCTTCGCCGAGATCGACCCCGCCGGACTCGACATCCACTACGGCGCCTATCTCGGCACGCCCGACGAGGTGTTGCTCTCCGGTCCGCTCGCCGAGACCGCGCCGCGCGTCCTCGAGGCGCGCAAGGCGGCCCGCGACCGCAAGGGCTGGCTGATGGACACCTACCTGCTGCGCCGCTCGGAGCGCTGACGCACCTCGGCCCGCCGTCCGGACCGGGCGGCGGGCCCCATCCGGCCTCGAACTTCACCACTTCGGCCGGATCCCCGGAACCATGGTGTCCCGGTGTGCTCGCCGGATCGTTCCCGGGGTGCCCGCCGCCGCGAGCCCTGCCCGGACAGTCGTCCCGATCACGGGCCTGGACCCGGGAGCGTCGCGACCCGCTGTTCCAGGCCGAGCTGGCCCTCGAGGGTGTCGTCGACGTACTCGATGGCCTGACGGACCGCCTTGAGTTGGGGGCGCGCCTGGCCGAGTGGTGCCCGTGGGTGACCGCTCACCTGACGCCTCCGCACGTCTACGGAGATCACGAACGGAACCGCGACCAGCGCCGGAGTCAAGCGGTCAGCGCGGATTCGAGAAGCACCACCAAGTCTTCCAGCTGTCGCGGAAATTTCGTCAACGTCCTATGCCGTCAAGGCCATTGACCGTCTCATGACAGTCGGCGATCCTGTACTGCCACCCCGCACAGCCACCCCCACGGCTTGGGCTGGCGTATGAGCTTCCTGATCGTCCCCCACATAGGAGCCAGCATGCGCGGATTCCTGATACGCGTCGCCACCCTCGCGGCAGCAGCAACCACCCTCGCCGCCCCCGCCGCGCCGACCACCGCGGCGGCCGCACAGGGACTGTCGTTCCGCCCCCTGCACTACAACACCAACGGCTACAACTGGGGCGGCTACGCCGCCACGGGCAGCGGCTTCACCTCGGTCTCGGCGACCTGGACCGAGGCGAACGCGACCTGCGACTCCACCAACGACCTCTACGCCCCCTGGGTCGGCATCGACGGGTACGGCACGTCCACCGTGGAGCAGACCGGGGTGGCGACCGACTGCTCCAGCGGCAGCCCCGTGGACCAGGCCTGGTACGAGATGTACCCGGCGAACCCGGTCTACCTGAGCCTCGGCTCGTACCCGGTATCAGCCGGCGACGCCGTCAGCGCCTCGGTGACCTACGCCGGGAGCAGCAAGTACACCCTGAAACTGACCGACTCCTCGCGAGGCTGGACCTACAGCACCACCAAGTCCCTCTCCGCGCAACGGGCCAGCGGCGAAGTCATCATCGAGTCGCCGACCGGGTCCTACCCCAACTTCGGCACCCTGAAGTTCAGCTCGGCCACCGTCAACGGCACGTCCCTCGGGTCCTTCAACCCGGTCGCGCTCGACCCCAGCTCGAACGGCACCTACGAGGCCCGCACCAGCGCACTCGGCTCCAGCGGCACCAGCTTCACCGAAACGTTCCTGCACGAGTAACCGCACCGGCGCTGGGGCCCGCACCCGCCCCAGCGCACGGAACTCCCGCGGGCCGGGATCCACGCCGCGGGCCTGGCCTGCTCCAGGACGACTGGCAGAAGCGGCATTCGGGTGATCGGCCCGCCCGTCCACGACGTGCTGTGTCCTGAGTGCCGTGGACGGCGCACACGGTGAGAGCGCTGCTACGGGGCCGGTCCCGCTGGCCGGTCCGGTCGCACAGCTGATCGCTGGATGATCTTCCGGCTCCGTACCGGACCCCTCCCGGGCGGTCGAACGTCCGGATCTCGGTCCGGGGTGGTCAAGGTCGTGGACCGCGACGTGGAATGTGGACGGGGTTGACGCCCGCGCCGCGGGCGGGGTGCCGGGCTCGGGGTGTCTGCGCGCACGGGGTGGCCGGCTGCGCGCAGCCGGCTCCCGGCCTTCCTGGCGGAGGTGGGCGGTAGCGATGGCGGCCGCCGGGGCGGTGCACTGAATCTCGACTTCGGAGTTCCAACGCACGGGCTCCCCCGCCGCGACGGTCGGCCAGAGCCACTGGCCGATCGTGGTGCACTCACTCGACGGGTGGCCTGCGGCGTTCGCCCCGCTGTACACGGCGGTCGTCACGTTGTTGAGCGCGACGGCCTGGGAGCAGAAGGCCCAACCGGTGGCGTAGAAGTCCTGCGTGGACCCGGGAGCGGCCTGCTGGGGGGAGTGACCGCCTGCGCGGACGCCGGGGTGAGTCCGGCCAGGAGGAGCGCGCCGGCAGCGAGCGTTGTACCAAGGACACGGTTGATCATCAGCATGGGTGGATCCCTTCCAGATGACGGTCCGCGCGGCAGGTGCACTGGCAGCCGAGGTGCCGGTTTGTCGTCAGCGGCTA
Source organism: Kitasatospora sp. NPDC024654 (assembly GCF_055559155.1). Lineage (NCBI taxonomy): Bacteria > Bacillati > Actinomycetota > Actinomycetes > Kitasatosporales > Streptomycetaceae > Kitasatospora > Kitasatospora sp. NPDC024654. The sequence continues at coordinate 10,914 of NZ_JBVHLF010000045.1, read as the reverse complement.
CCCGCCGAGCGGCTCTTTGGCGTGATCCAACTCCACTTTGGCGCACGCCCGTTGCAGCCGGCGTCGACAGGACCACATCGGCCGGGACGTCCGCCGGCACGGCTGTCGTGACGGGCGGGAGGGCTTTTGGGCACAACCTGCGGCGCGGGCCACCGTGTCCCGCTCCGAGTGGCGAACGGCGCAGGCGCGGCCGCCTCGGCCCGAGCCCAACTCACCGGAGCGGCAGCGTTCTTGACCTGGCGCGCCGAACGCGGCCGGACCGTCGACGACCGCACCCAGGCCGATCTGGACGCCTGGTATGCCGAGAACGCCATCAGGCGCCGTCGCGTCCAACCGTTCCTGCGCTGGTCCATGGACCACCCACGCGATGCCCCGCCTGAAAGTGCCCACGGTCCGCACCGAGAACCCGGCCCCGATCAGCCAGCACCGGCGCATCGCCCTGATCCGCAAGGTCGTGATCAGCGACGAGCTACCGCCCGTGGAGCAGGTCGCCGCCGCTCTGATCCTGCTCTATGCCCAGCCCGTCCGGCGACTGGTCCGGCTCACCATCCACGACGTACAGCACGAAGCTGATCAGGTCGCACTCCGGCTCGGTGATCCACCCACCTCAGTCCCCGAGCCCTTCGCCGGCATGCTCCTCAACTACATCCACACCGCACGGCCGAACCGGCCGCACGGCACCGCTCCGGCCAGTGACTGGCCTTCCCCGGGCGCCGAGCCGGGCAGCCGATGGACCCCGCGGGCCTCGGCAGGCGGCTCGCCGTCGTGGGCATCCCCCCTCTCCACGGCTGGACCGCGACCCTGCAACAGCTCGTCCTTCAAGCCCCGCCCTCGATTGTCGCCGGGATGCTCGGCTACCACTCCGTCCACACCGAGGCCGTTGCCGGTAAGCGCCCTGACGGCGGGGCTGATTGTGCTGGGGGCCGTGGCACTGCCGGTGGCGGCGGCCGTCCCGGCCAACGCTGCGACGTCGGGGACCTTCGTGTACGTCGCCAACTTCACCACGAACAACGTGTCGGTGATCAACGCGGCGACCAACACCGTCACCGCCACCATCCCCGTCGGAACCCGCCCCTTCGGGATGGCCACAGCCAGGGTCCCGGTCGTGGCCACGGCCAGCTGCCCGACCGGCCACGCGATCACCGGCGGCGGATACCAGCAGAGCGGCGGCGCCGTCCCACCCACCGAGGTCACCAGCCGACCCGTCGGCAACACCTGGCAAATCCTCGCCGACAACCAGAGCACCAACTCCACCAACGTCACCTCCTACGCCGTCCGCGGACCCTGACACGCGTGCCTCCACAACCGGCGCCGCCGTGGCGGCTGCGGGGACACGGCCGGTGGGTCGGACTCGTTCATCTGGGTATGGAGCCGCCGGACATTGGTGACACATGGAGCTCCAACTACGACGGAGTCCTGCCATCCCCCCTTCGCTGCAACAGCAGCAGGACCGCCAGGCCCAGCGCCGCCTCGCGGTCCTGCGACACGCCGAGGAAGTCACCGGGCACGTCTCGCTGACCTGCCGGTACTACGGGATCAGCCGGAACTGCTTAAAGCCGCCAGCTACATCACCGGCGACAACCTCATCGTCTCTGGAGGCATCGGTGTTCACAGCCGCCCCCGACGAGCGGTTCCGCACTCGGTTCGGGTCGGGAGCATCCGTGACGCCACTCATGGGTCTCGGCCTGGCGCGCGAGTTCGCCCGGCAGGTCGAGGTCGCCGTCGGCGCGCGGGGCACGCACCGGTGTGCCCCGCGCGGATTCAGGAAGCGTGCCCGCCATCCACTGCGAACTCCGCGCCCGTCACGTACGCCGTATCCCCGCCTGCCAGGTACGCCACCACGGAAGCCACCTCCTCGGCCGTCCCGAAGCGGCCCAGAGCGGTCAACGCCACCTGGCCGGACGCGGCGGGGCCGTCCGCGGGATTCATGTCGGTGTCGATCGGGCCCGGGTGGACGATGTTCGCCGTGATCCCACGCGGGCCCAGCTCCCGGGCGAGGGCGCGCGTCAGACCGACCAGGGCCGACTTGCTCATCGTGTACAGGGTGGCGCCGGGGCCGGGCACGCGCTGGGTCACGCAACTGCCGACGGTGATGATCCGGCCGCCACGCCCCATGCGTGCGGCGGCCGCTTGGGCGGTCACGAACACCCCGCGCACGTTCACGGCGAGGACTCGGTCGACGTCGGCCAGGGACACGCTCTCCAAGGGCGCGATCAGCCCGACGGCCGCGTTGTTCACCAGGACGTCCAGGCCCCCGAGCGCCTCCGCCGCACGGCGCACCGCGTCCGCCGCCTCCTGCGCGTCCGCGCAGTCCGCGCGCAGGGCCACGGCCCGGCGCCCCAGCGCCGTAGCGGCCCGTACGACGTCCTGCGCCGCCTCCTCGCCGCGCACGTAGGTTGACGGCCACGTCCGCTCCTTCCCGGGCCAGTCGCAGTGCCGTCGCCGCACCGATGCCACGGCTGCCGCCGGTGACCAGAGCCGTCCTGCCGTTCAGAGTTGCTTGTGAAGTCATGGGCCCATCCCACCGGTCGGGCGCGAGAAGTACCGGCGGTGAACGGACATCGAGCTCGGCTGTGCGGAGTCCCTCCGTCCGGGGAGCCTGTGAACGTGCCGGGCCGCAGCCGGTCGGCGAAGGTCATTTCGTACTTCGGCCCGGCCCCGGTCCCCCGGCGACGACGGCCGCCCCACCGGTCGCGACGCCCGGACTCACACCGCGCCTCCCGGCGCGCGGCGCGCTCCGCGGCGACCTCACCCAGGCGCTCCTTCGACAGACCACAGGAAGCGTCATGGGGGCATGGCCGCGCGGGCCTGACCAAGGTTCACACCCCGACGACACAGTGGTCCACCCGCAGGTCACCGCCTGCGTGAGGATACGGTCAGGCGGGCTGCCACAGCTCGATCCGGTTCCCCTCGGGATCGGTGACCCAACCGAATCGACCGACACCCTCCATGTCCTGGATTTCCTCGGACACGTCCGCTCCCTCGGCACGAAGCTGCGCGAGCATCGCATCCAGGTCGCGGACCCGGAAGTTGAGCATGGTCTGCTGGGAGCGGGATCCGAAGTAGTCGGTCCCGGACTCGAGTCGGTCCCGGACTCGAAAGTCGCGAACACCGTCGGCCCGGCTGCCTGACGCCACAAGCCGTGCTCATCGGCGTCCAGACCCAGGCAGTCGCGGTACCAGGCGTTCAGGGCCTCCGGGTCGGCGGCCCGCATGAAGTACCCACCGACTCCAAGCACACGCTCCATGCCGCCATCCTGCCAGGACGACAATCGCACGGGCAGGCACCACACCACCGCGTGCTCCGCCCGTCTCGATCGCGGGGCAGTGGGCATGGACACCCGCGGACGCCGCGCGGGGGTCGGTTCGGGTGCCGGGCGTAGCCGGACCCGGGCCAGGGCGCGACGGGCTCGGCCGCCGGTTCCCAAGCGACCCGGGCCGGCGACCGGCCGTCGGTCACGGCCGCCCGTCCGCCGGCCCGGTGGCGGGAGACGCCCTTACCCGAACCGGAGCAGCTTGTCGCTGACGCCCGGTGCGCCCATGTCGTTCTCCAGGGCGACCGGGATGCGCGGACTGCCGGGCCAGGATCCGAGACCGAGCGTCCCCACCGTGGTGCCCGACTTCGCGCTGTGCGGGACACCCGTGGCGCCCGTGGAGAGCACCAGCGGCGCCGTCGTCCCGGGCCAGCCGACCACGGTCAGGTCCGCGGCCGCGACCACCGGGGACCTTCCTCCGAGCCCGTCCTCGACATAGCCCATGACCTCGCCCTTCCTGATGACGGTGGTCGAGGTCAGGGCCTTCTGCACCTGCGTCATCAGCTGCTGGCTGACCGCCAGCGCCTTGTTGAGGCTGTTGTCGAGCGTGGTGCCGCTCTGCTGACCCATCACGACGCCCAGGATCAGCTGCTCCTTGCCACCGACGGTCTGCCGGGCGGCCCACATCAGGTTGCCGCCCGCCGCCGAGCTCGACCCCGTCTTGATCCCGATGACGCCCGGGTTGACCAGGTCGTTGTTGTTGTTGAAGATCCGGTCCGGGATGCCGTCGATCGTCGTGTCGGGCATCGCGACCACCGAACGGAACGTGGCGTCCTCCATCGCGGCCCTCGCGAGCTTCAGCTGGTCCGGTGCGGTGCTGACGGTGCCGGCGTCCAGGCCGCTGGGGTCGGTGTACGTCGTGGCGTCCATGCCCAGTTGGCGGGCGGCGGCGTTCATCTTCGCCACGAACGCGTCATCGGTCCCGGCGTCCCACCGGCCGAGCAGTCGTGCGATGTTGTTGCCCGAGGGGATCAGGAGCAGTTCCAGCATCTGACGCTCGGTGAACCGCTGGCCCTCGGTGACCGGGGCCGTCGACTCGTCCGGGGCGTGGGACTCCTGCTCCGCCTGCGCGTCGACGCCGATCCCCGGGCCGCTCCCGTCCCCCGTGAGCGGGTGATCGTGGAGCACCACGTAGGCGGTCATCACCTTGGCCATGCTGGCCGTCGGCACCGGCCTCTGCTCACCATGGGTTCCCAGACTGCCCAGGCCCTCGACCTCCACGGCCGCCTCGCCCTCGCTCGGCCACGCGAGGGCCGGCGGGGCGCCGGCGAACGTGTACGACGACGCGCCGGTCAGGGCCAGCACGGGGGTGGGCAACGGGCGCAGCACCTGCACGGCGCAGCAGACCACCGTCAGCAGCACGAGCAGCGGAGTCCAGATCCTCACCCGGCGCAGGACGGTGCGCCAGAGTGTCGGCGGCGGTGCGGGCGTGTTCGTCAGCGCGGCGAGAGCCCTCATCGGCTCGTCCGACGGAACCGGCTGTTCCCTGGTCCGCTCCCGCTCGGCGGGCTCCAGGGCTCGCACGGCCGTGTCGGACGTGGCCGGCCGGCCGGCGGCGGAGGCCTCCGCGGGCAGCTCGGCCTTCGCCGGGCTCCCGGCCCGGGCCGGGGCCGGCGCGTCGTTGCCCTCGGCCTTCACCGCGGGTTCGGCGGGCGGGGCGCCATCGGCGGCGTCGGACTCACCGGCGGCTGCGTCCGGCGCCTCGGCGGTGTCAGAACCGCCGGATACGTCCGGTTCGTCGGGCAGGTCCACCGCGGCCCGCCCGGTCGGTTCCGCGGCCCCCGCCACGCGGACGGTCGTGGCCCGGTCCGGCGCGGTCGCGGGCTCGGTGGCGTCACCCGGCCGAGTGGCACCGGGCTCGCCGTCCTCCTGGTCACGCCCCCGGGAGGTGTCGTCCGGCTCGTCGAGCGGCGCGCCGGGGGCGCCGTCCTCGACGGACGGGCCGTCACCGTCCGCCGCGGAGCTGCCGGGCTCCGGGCCGACCTCGGCGGCCCCGGCCGCCGCCGGTCCGGGAGCGCCGTCCGGCGTGGGATCGACCCGTGACGGCTCGGCGTCCGCGACGGTGGCCGCAGTCCCGGCTCCCGGCACCGCCTCGCGGCACACCGCACCCCGCGGGTCGGCTGTCCTCCCGGTGGCCTCCCCCAACAACTCCCGCCCCACCCCGCCCGGGGTTTCGCCCGCCACTCGTACCTCCCGTTTCCATGTGACCGGGCGCGCCGAACGGCACCCCGTCATCTCATCCTCGGATCGGCGGCCAAGGCCGCCCCGTTCCTTGCTGTCGCACCCCTCGGCGGGAACTCCGCCGCGGCTGGGACCCGCGGCCGCGCGTGCCGCACCTGCCGGTGGTGGAGGTGCGCGGACCGCTTCGGGGTCCATACCGACGCGCGGGCGGCACGTGATCGGACGCGCGTGCCGACCAGACCGGTTCCGCGCGCCGGTCACAGGCCCGCGGCCACCTGCTGCCAGAGCGGATCGAGGGCGAGGTCGGACAGCTGCGTCCCGCTGAGCAGCGGCCCGTTGGGGTAGGGGGTCGCCCTGCCGGAGTCCGGGCCCGGGATGTTGCCCGCGCTGACCATCACCGTGGTTCCGTCGGGCCGGTTCAGGGTGGCACTCCACAACTGTTGCCCGCCGGCCGCCCGGGGTGGCAGTTGGACCGTCAACTCGCCACCGTCGGGCTGCACGGTGGCGACGCAGCCCGGGATGGCGGGCTTGCCGCAGTAGTCCGAACTCGCCGTCGGGATCGCTCGCGGTGCCGCGTGGCTGATGGTGATCTCGACGCCGCCGGTGCCGTTACCGTCCGTGGCGGTGTAGGCGGCCACCGGGCCCGAGGTCTGGTCCAGCGTGAAGGGGCTGCTGAGCCGCAGGTCGGCGGGCAGCTTCGACTTGAACAGAGCCAACAACCGGGCAGCGCTGACCGGCGCCGAAGGGGTGGCACCGGCCGTGCCCGGCGGGCTGGCCGGGACCGATGTGACGGGCGCCGGGTGCGGGGCCGCACCGACCTCGGCGGCGGCCGGTGCGGCCCCCGAGCGCAGCTGAAGGGTCAGCGCGCCCACGCAGGCCAGCGCGGCCACGGTCCCGGCGGCGCCGACCATCGCACGCCGTTGCCTGCGGCGCCGGCCGCGCCGGACGGCACCGGCCACCAGTAGGTCCAGTGGGGCGGGGGGTACGGCCTCGGCGGCCTCCCGCAGGGCATGACTGAAGTCGTCCTCGAAGGACATAGCAGAAGCCTGCTTTCGAATCCGGTGGGAAGAGACGAGAGGTGACGGGGCGGCGGCGCGCGCTCAGCGCGGTTCGGCCGCCACGCGCTCGGTGAGACTGTCGCCGAGCAGGGCGCGCATCCGGTTCAGCGCCCGGTGACTGCGTGAACGGACGGCGGTGGCGCTCAGGCGCAGCGCGGTCGCGGTCTCCTCGACGCTGCGGTCCTCCCAGAACCGCAGCACCAGGACCGCGCGGTCCTGCGGGGAGACCTCCTGCAGCGCGCGCAGCAGGGTCACGCGCAGCGCGGGGTCGGTGTCGGTGACGGCTATCTCGGGGAACTCGAAGGTCACCCGCTCGCCGCTGCTGCGCCGGCGGCGCAGCGACAGGAAGGTGTTGACCAGCACGGCCTGCGCGTAGCCGGCCGGGTTATCCAGCCGGGAGATCCGCCGCCAACGGACGAACATCCGGCTCAGCGCCTCCTGCACCAGGTCCTCGGCGAGGTGTCGGTCACCGCCGGTGAGCAGGTACGCCGTCCTGTGCAGCTGCCCGCCACAGGCCGTGGCGAACTCCATGAAGTCAAGCGGCTCTGGCGGCGCCTGAGCGGTCGTCGGTGAGTGATCCATGCCTGGCTAACGCCGTGAGTCGGCGACGACGTTGCAGGGGCCGGCGAATCCCGCCACTGGCGAGCCCGCCCATGGCGTCGAGGTGGTCGGCTCGCACGGCACTGGACCAACGATCACGCACTCCGCCCGGCGGCAGCCACGCCCTCGCCCGGCGGTGGCGCACCGGCCCCGGCGCCGGGCGAGGCCACGCACGACCCGGTCGAGCAAGCCCACCTTCGCGAGGTCAGGCTCACCGAGCGGTCTGTTCGCGATGTGAACGCGGCGTGGCGGTGCTGTCGGGAGTCGTCTCGGTTCTGGCGTGGAGGACTTCGCGCCCCTGCTCCGCGGCGCGGATGAGCCCTTCGCTGACGAAGTCGAGGAAGCGGGCGGCGTTCTCGAGGCGGGTGGCGGCCGGAGTGCCGCGGCCGAGGATGCCGATGCCCTGCCGTGCGGTCTCGATGAACTGGTCGTTGGCGCGGGCGCTGCGGAGCATCGCCTGGTACCAGAGGTCGTCGTCGACGACGTAGCGCTCGCGGCGGCGTTCGTCGCGTTCCCGACGGACGAGGTCCAGGCCCTCGAGGAACGTGATCGCTTTGGAGATGGATGCCGGGCTGACCCGGAGGCGCTCGGCGAGTTCGGAGGCGGTGAGGCTGCCGGTGTCGGTGGTGTAGAGGCAGCCCAGCACCCGGGCCATCATCTTGGGCAGACCCGAGGTCATGAAGACGGTGGTGAGGGTCTCCTGGTACTCGCCCACGGCTTCGGCGTCGCGTCCGTAGGGCTGCGGGAGCACCTGCGACCCCTGGGCCGTGGCCTGCGTGCGCCGGTGGGTGCGCTGTTGGGCGGCGCGGTGGGCCAGGTCGGCGCGGTAGCCGGTGGGGCCGCCGTTCCGCATCACCTCACGCGTGACCGTGGAGGTCGGACGCTCCAGACGGCGGGCGATCTCGGCGTAGGCCAGGCCGTCGGCCAGCCCCACCGCGATCTGCTGGCGCTCCTGCTGGGTGAGCCTGCCTCCCGGCATCACGACCCCTTTCCTGCCCCACGGATGCTCCATGGCGCCACTCGGCTCGACGCCTCCACCATAGCATTCATCTTCAACTTATTGCAACGATCGACCGTGCCATCGTTGCATTAAGCGGGAAGGTGTTGCAACGATTATTCCGCCTCTACCTGCATAGATGCCCATCATACGCAAGGATCTCGTTGCGTTTCTTTGGAAAGCAACGTAGCGTTTCCAGTATTCGGAAACAACGATCCGCAAGCACGAGGAGAAGCACGATGCAGAAGTTCGACACCCCCGCCCCGATCTCCGCCGTCCTGGACATCCCCGCGGGACGCGTCCAGTTCATCGCCGCGGACCGGGCCGACACCACGGTCGAGGTCCTGCCCGCGAACGCTTCGAAGGGCCGCGACGTGAAGGCGGCGGAGCAGACCACGGTCGCGTACGCCGACGGAGTCCTGCGCATCGAGAACTCGGCGAAGAACCAGTACCTCGGCACCTCCGGATGCATCGAGGTGACGGTCCAGCTGCCCGCCGGTTCCCGCGTCGAGGCCAGGGCGGCCAGCGCCGAACTCCGGACCGTCGGCCGCCTCGGCGACGTCGCGTTCGAAGGCGCGTACCGCCAGATCAAGCTGGACGAGGCCGCGAGCGTCCGTCTCACCGCGGTCGAGGGCGACGTCGAGGTCGGCCGGCTGGGCGGGGCCGCGGAGATCAGCACCGCAAGGGGCGACATCCGTATCGCCGAGGCCATGGGCGGCACGGTCGTGCTCAGCACCCAGTCAGGCGACATCACCATCGGCGCCGCCCGCGGAGTCTCCGCCTCCCTGGACGCCGGCACCACCTACGGCCGCATCAGCAACGCCCCCAAGAACGACGGCACCGCCGATCTCGACATCCGCGCCACCACCTCCCGCGGCGACATCACCGCCCGCAGCCTCTGACCCGCCCCGTCCGAAGGAGCACCCCTCAACACCAACCCGGCGATCGGGGCGAACGCGAACTCGCGAATGCCATCGACGCCGCGCCGGGGAGGCGTCCCGCACGGCGAACGCGGCACGGCCACCGCCCTGGATGCGCGAGCCACCGCCGGGGACCCGCACGGCGACAGCCTCACCTCACCTCACCGCGTCACCCATCCCACAAGGAGCACACGGTCATGTCCCTCAACCTCACCGGCCAGCCCAGCGGCTTCTCCGACACAGGGCTGCGCAGACTCCATGACGTGCTGGCACGGCATGTGGAGTCGGGAAGGATCCCCGGACTCGTCGCCCTGGTCAGCCGGGGCGGTCAGACGCACGTCGAAGCGCTCGGGACGATGCGCCATGACGGTGGCGCGCCGATGCGCCGGGACACGATCTTCCGGATGGCCTCGACGTCCAAGCCGGTCACGATGGCGGCGGCGATGGTCCTGCTCGACCAGTGCAGGCTGCGGCTCGACGACCCGGTGGAGCCGTGGCTGCCCGAACTCGCCGACCGCCGGGTACTCAAGCGGATAGACGGCCCGCTCGACGACACCGTGCCGGCTCGGCGGCCGATCACCGTACGGGACCTGCTGACCTCCACCTTCGGGCTCGGCATGGATCTGACGATGCTGGGCGCCCCCATCATGGACGCGGTCTTCGAGCGGGGCATATTCAGCCAGAGCGCGACAGCGCCGGCCGCGCCCGACGAGTGGATGCGTCGCCTGGGCACGCTCCCGCTGACGCACCAGCCCGGAGAGCGTTGGCAGTACCAGATCAGCAACGACGTGCTCGGTGTGCTCGCCGCCCGGGTCGCCGGGCAGTCGTTCGAGTCGCTCCTGCGCGAACGGGTGTTCGGTCCACTGGGCATGAAGGACACCGGTTTCCACGTGCCCGCGGGCAAGATCGACCGGCTGCCGCCCTGCTACACACCGAACCCGCGGACGGGGGAGTTCACCGTGTGGGACGAGGCGGTGGGCGGGCAGTACAGCGCGCCTCCGGCGTTCCAGTCAGGCGGCGGCGGTCTCGTCTCCACCGTCGACGACTACCACGCCTACTTCCGGATGCTGCTGAACCACGGCAGGCACGACGGCGCACGCATCCTGTCCCGGCCGGCCGTGGAGCTGATGACCACCAACTGCCTCACCCCCGAGCAACAGGCCGCCCGCAGCGACCTGGCCCGCAACAACGTCCACATCTCCTTCGGCCAGGGACAGCAAGGCGGCTGGGGCTACGGCATGGCGGTACGCACCTACCGCGGCGACTACGCCCCCATCGGCCAGTTCGGCTGGGACGGCGGCACCGGCACCACCGCCTACGCCGACCCGCACAACGGGCTCGTCGGCATCCTGCTCACCCAGGTCGGGTTGTCCCTCCCCGCCCCGGCACAGCTCATCCACGACTTCTGGACCGCGCTGTACCAGGCGATCGACGACTGACACCGAGCCCGCGCCCCGTGCGCCCACCCTTGACCCACGAGATCCGACAGCCAGGCCCCTGACGCCGAGCCATCGACATGCCCACAAGGCTTGGCCGTGGCCCCGTCCGTCAGAGCCGGGTCGCCCGAGGGGCGGATCCCCTCGGGCGACCGAGGAGCAACCGCCATGGAGGCTGCCGTCCGTCAGTTCCTCCGACCACTGGTCCTGGAGCCGGCCGGCGCCCCCGTGCGACATCACCGACAGCACCCGGCGCGGTGCCGTGCACGGCCGCCCGGTGCGGCGCCCTGCCTCGGGCGCCGCACCGGGCGGTCGGTCAGGCGTTCTTGGCTGCCGCGAAGCGGGTGGCGACGTCCTGCCAGTTGACGACGTCCCACAGGCGGGTGACGTAGTCGGGGCGGACGTTCTT